>NZ_JBFUKA010000110.1:0-11407 GCF_056401085.1 Nocardioides sp. P4_G4 | reverse complement strand
GAAGCGGGTTCTTGCATGCGACGGGCCCGGTTCCCAGCCGAGATTGACGAGGCGGCCCCGGACCGGTAAGTTATTGCAGGTTGTCCCAAGACAAGATCCGCGAGGGTCGCACTTGGGTGCGTCTGATGTTTGAGAACTCAACAGTGTGTCATAGTCGACGAATTAGTTTGTTATGCCCCGTCACCATGGCTTTTTGGTCGTGGTGGTGGTTTCTTTGGTTAACGATRATTTCTGACAAATTTGTCAGTGATTGTTCGATGCTAGGGGATGTGGCTCTCTTTTTCTCGTGCTGGCTCCTCTTTTTGGGGGGTTGGTGTGGGGTTTGTTTTTCGATGGRGAGTTTGATCCTGGCTCAGGACGAACGCTGGCGGCGTGCTTAACACATGCAAGTCGAGCGGAAAGGCCACTTCGGTGGTACTCGAGCGGCGAACGGGTGAGTAACACGTGAGTAATCTGCCCCCCACTTTGGGATAGCCACCGGAAACGGTGATTAATACCGGATATGACGTGCCCTCGCATGGGGGTGTGTGGAAAGTTTTTCGGTGGGGGATGTGCTCGCGGCCTATCAGCTTGATGGTGGGGTAATGGCCTACCATGGCTTCGACGGGTAGCCGGCCTGAGAGGGTGACCGGCCACACTGGGACTGAGACACGGYCCAGACTCCTACGGGAGGCAGCAGTGGGGAATATTGGACAATGGGCGGAAGCCTGATCCAGCAACGCCGCGTGAGGGATGACGGCCTTCGGGTTGTAAACCTCTTTCAGTACCGACGAAGCGAAAGTGACGGTAGGTACAGAAGAAGCACCGGCCAACTACGTGCCAGCAGCCGCGGTAATACGTAGGGTGCGAGCGTTGTCCGGAATTATTGGGCGTAAAGGGCTCGTAGGCGGTTTGTCGCGTCGGGAGTGAAAACACTGGGCTTAACTCAGTGCTTGCTTCCGATACGGGCAGACTAGAGGTATGCAGGGGAGAACGGAATTCCTGGTGTAGCGGTGAAATGCGCAGATATCAGGAGGAACACCGGTGGCGAAGGCGGTTCTCTGGGCATTACCTGACGCTGAGGAGCGAAAGTGTGGGGAGCGAACAGGATTAGATACCCTGGTAGTCCACACCGTAAACGTTGGGCGCTAGGTGTGGGGTCCATTCCACGGATTCCGTGCCGCAGCTAACGCATTAAGCGCCCCGCCTGGGGAGTACGGCCGCAAGGCTAAAACTCAAAGGAATTGACGGGGGCCCGCACAAGCGGCGGAGCATGCGGATTAATTCGATGCAACGCGAAGAACCTTACCTGGGTTTGACATACACCGGAAAGCCTCAGAGATGAGGCCCCTTTTGTCGGTGTACAGGTGGTGCATGGCTGTCGTCAGCTCGTGTCGTGAGATGTTGGGTTAAGTCCCGCAACGAGCGCAACCCTCGTCCTATGTTGCCAGCACGTTATGGTGGGGACTCATAGGAGACTGCCGGGGTCAACTCGGAGGAAGGTGGGGATGACGTCAAGTCATCATGCCCCTTATGTCCAGGGCTTCACGCATGCTACAATGGCCGGTACAAAGGGCTGCGATGCTGTAAGGCGGAGCGAATCCCAAAAAGCCGGTCTCAGTTCGGATTGGGGTCTGCAACTCGACCCCATGAAGTCGGAGTCGCTAGTAATCGCAGATCAGCAACGCTGCGGTGAATACGTTCCCGGGCCTTGTACACACCGCCCGTCACGTCATGAAAGTCGGCAACACCCGAAGCCGGTGGCCCAACCCTTGTGGAGGGAGCCGTCGAAGGTGGGGCTGGCGATTAGGACGAAGTCGTAACAAGGTAGCCGTACCGGAAGGTGCGGCTGGATCACCTCCTTTCTAAGGAGCACACGCCCTGACTGGCAGCGAATGTCTGTCCAGCAATGCGGTGTCTCACTAGTGGAATCGTCGATGAATGTCTGCCCGGAACCTGTTCGGGCTGTTAGTACTACTTGTGCTGTGTCTCCTTGTGGGGTGTGGTGTGGGTGTGGAACGCGGTCTGGTGTGGTGAGGGGTTGGGTTTGGCACACTGTTGGGTCCTGAAGCATCAGCTTCTGGTTCCTCCCTTTGTCCTGSTGTCGCCGGTTGGTGGTGGTGGGGGGTTGGTGGGGTTGTTGTTTGAGATCTGCATAGTGGACGCGAGCATTAATTAATCTTTCGTAGTGATTTGTTTTGACGTTGTTGAGACAAGCTATGAAGGGCACATGGTGGATGCCTTGGCATCAAGAGCCGATGAAGGACGTAGGAGCCTGCGATAAGCCCTGGGGAGTTGGCAACCGAGCTGTGATCCGGGGGTGTCCGAATGGGGAAACCCAGCTGGAGTCATGTCCAGTTACCCACATCTGAACACATAGGGTGTGTGGAGGGAACGTCGGGAAGTGAAACATCTCAGTACCGACAGGAAGAGAAAACAAAAGTGATTCCGAGAGTAGTGGCGAGCGAAATCGGATGAGGCCAAACCTGATGCGTGTGATACCCGGCAGGGGTTGCGCATCAGGGGTTGTGGGGCCGCTTGGCAGGTGCTGCCGTACCTGCACGGAGTAAGAAACTTGTGTGGAAGTTGAAGCCGGTTGGAAAGCCGGGCCGTAGAGGGTGATAGCCCCGTAGACGCAATGCACAAGCTCCGTAGCGTTACCCCAAGTAACACGGAACCCCTGAAATTCCGTGTGAATCTGGCGGGACCACCCGTTAAGCCTAAATACTCCTTGATGACCGATAGCGGACAAGTACCGTGAGGGAAAGGTGAAAAGTACCCCTGGCGGGGAGTGAAATAGTACCTGAAACCGTGTGCCTACAATCCGTCGGAGCCTGTAAGGGTGACGGCGTGCCTTTTGAAGAATGAGCCTGCGAGTTTGCGGTGTGTTGCGAGGTTAACCCGTGTGGGGAAGCCGTAGCGAAAGCGAGTCCGAATAGGGCGATTCAGTAGCGCGCTCAAGACCCGAAGCGAAGTGATCTATCCATGGGCAGGTTGAAGCGTCGGTAAGACGACGTGGAGGACCGAACCCACTTAGGTTGAAAACTGAGGGGATGACCTGTGGATAGGGGTGAAAGGCCAATCAAACTTCGTGATAGCTGGTTCTCCCCGAAATGCATTTAGGTGCAGCGTTGCGTGTTTCTTGCCGGAGGTAGAGCACTGGATAGCCGATGGGCCCGACCAGGTTACTGACGTTAGCCAAACTCCGAATGCCGGTAAGTGAGAGCGCAGCAGTGAGACTGCGGGGGATAAGCTCCGTAGTCGAGAGGGAAACAGCCCAGACCATCAGCTAAGGCCCCTAAGCGGTGACTAAGTGGAAAAGGATGTGGAGTCGCAGTGACAACCAGGAGGTTGGCTTGGAAGCAGCCACCCTTGAAAGAGTGCGTAATAGCTCACTGGTCAAGTGATTCCGCGCCGACAATGTAGCGGGGCTCAAGTCATCCGCCGAAGCTATGGCATTCACGCGTGTATCTAGCATCGACTTGATCGGTGTTCAGGTGTGTGGATGGGTAGGGGAGCGTCGTGTGGGCAGTGAAGCGCCGGAGTGATCCAGGTGTGGAGGCCACACGAGTGAGAATGCAGGCATGAGTAGCGAATGACGTGTGAGAAACACGTCCGCCGAATGATCAAGGGTTCCAGGGTCAAGCTAATCTGCCCTGGGTAAGTCGGGACCTAAGGCGAGGCCGACAGGCGTAGTCGATGGACAACGGGTTGATATTCCCGTACCGGCAAAGTAGCGCCCATGACGAACCCGGTGATGCTAACCACCCAAAGCCAGGTTGACCGACCCTTCGGGGAAGGCGATCTGGTGGAGCGTGGGACCCGATCTGGTAGTAGTCAAGCGATGGGGTGACGCAGGAAGGTAGCCCAGCCGTGGCGATGGTAGTCCACGGGTAAGCATGTAGGACGGGATCTAGGCAAATCCGGATTCCATATGTCTGAGATGTGACACGGAGCCGTTTGGTGAAGTGGGTGATCCTATGCTGTCGAGAAAAACCTCTAGCGAGCTACGCGCCGCCCGTACCCCAAACCGACTCAGGTGATCAGGTAGAGAATACCAAGGCGATCGAGATAACCATGGTTAAGGAACTCGGCAAAATGCCCCCGTAACTTCGGGAGAAGGGGGGCCGGATCCGTGAACCACCTTGCGTGGGGACGCGGTGATGGCCGCAGAGACCAGGCCCAAGCGACTGTTTACTAAAAACACAGGTCCGTGCGAAGTTGTAAGACGATGTATACGGACTGMCTCCTGCCCGGTGCTGGAAGGTTAAGAGGACCTGTTAGACGCAAGTCGAAGCGGAGAATTTAAGCCCCAGTAAACGGCGGTGGTAACTATAACCATCCTAAGGTAGCGAAATTCCTTGTCGGGTAAGTTCCGACCTGCACGAATGGAGTAACGACTTGGGCGCTGTCTCAACCATGGACTCGGCGAAATTGCACTACGAGTAAAGATGCTCGTTACGCGCGGCAGGACGGAAAGACCCCGGGACCTTTACTATAGTTTGGTATTGGTGTTTGGTACTGCTTGTGTAGGATAGGTGGGAGACTGTGAAGGCCAGACGCCAGTTTGGTTGGAGTCAACGTTGAAATACCACTCTAGTAGTATTAGATGTCTAACCTAGGTCCGTAATCCGGATCAGGGACAGTGCCTGATGGGTAGTTTAACTGGGGCGGTTGCCTCCTAAAATGTAACGGAGGCGCTCAAAGGTTCCCTCAGCCTGGTTGGCAATCAGGTGTTGAGTGTAAGTGCACAAGGGAGCTTGACTGTGAGACAGACATGTCGAGCAGGGACGAAAGTCGGAACTAGTGATCCGGCGTCGGCATGTGGAAGCGACGTCGCTCAACGGATAAAAGGTACCCCGGGGATAACAGGCTGATCTTCCCCAAGAGTCCATATCGACGGGATGGTTTGGCACCTCGATGTCGGCTCGTCGCATCCTGGGGCTGGAGTAGGTCCCAAGGGTTGGGCTGTTCGCCCATTAAAGCGGCACGCGAGCTGGGTTTAGAACGTCGTGAGACAGTTCGGTCCCTATCCGCCGCGCGCGCAGGAAACTTGAGAAAGGCTGTCCCTAGTACGAGAGGACCGGGATGGACGAACCTCTGGTGTGCCAGTTGTCCCGCCAGGGGCACGGCTGGTTGGCTACGTTCGGAAGTGATAACCGCTGAATGCATCTAAGCGGGAAGCACGTTTCAAGATGAGGTTTCCCACCCGTTATGGGGTAAGGCCCCCCACAGAACATGGGGTTGATAGGCCGGAGGTGTACAGCAGCAATGCCTAGCCGACCGGTACTAATAGGCCGAGGGCTTGTCCCAACACCGTACATAACAGATCAACACGAACAGATTGATTAGAAACCGTTTGTCGGTGCCCGCGTCCACATGCAGTTCCCAGACCACAAACCCACCCGGGTTGTGGGGGAGCGACAACTGAATATGCATCATCCAAGAGCTTGGAATATGCCCCGGACACGTTTCGGGTGTGTGTGTTCCGCCAGAGTTACGGCGGCCATAGCGAAAGGGAAACACCCGGTCCCATACCGAACCCGGAAGTTAAGCCTTTCAGCGCCGATGGTACTGCAACCGAGAGGCTGTGGGAGAGTAGGACGCCGCCGGACATACATTGGGAGAGGGGTCGCCATCAGGCGGCCCCTCTTTCCCATTTTCCCCACCTGTGCGCACCCGTGGTGCAGGCAGTAGCGTGGGGACGGGTCGCCGAGGGGCGACCATCAGCACGTAGCAGCACGCACGTCAGTGCGTCCCACATCAGCACAGCGAGTCATCACCCCCGGAAGGACCRTCGACGTGGCCGAGGATCGTCGTAGCCAGCGCCCCACCCGCAGTGGAGGCAAGCCGCCCGCGCGGGGAGGTGCCTCCGGTGGCTCGACCGGCCGCGGGGGGAAGGGATACTCCGGCGGTGAGTCGTCGAGCCGCGGGGGCCRGCCCACGACCGGCGGTCGCCCGGCGCAGTCGCGCTCGGGTGACTCACGGTCCAGCGACTCTCGCGGTGACTCCCGTGGTGGCGGCGACCGCAAGCCGCGCCAGAACGACTGGAAGCGTCCCCGCGAGGAGCAGGGCCCTCGTACGGTCGCCCAGGCCGAGTACGACGGCCCGCCCCTGCCCGAGGAGATCACCGGCAAGGAGCTCGACCGGGCGATCGCGGCCCAGCTCAAGGGACTGCCCGAGAAGCTGGCCGCCCGCGTGGCCCGGCACCTGGCCGCGGCCGGAAGCCTGATCGACACGGATCCGGAGACGGCGTACCAGCACACGCTGGCCGCTCGTGCTCGTGCGTCCCGGATCGCCATCGTCCGCGAGGCCGTGGGGGAGTCGGCGTACGCCGCCGGCCACTATGCCGAGGCGCTGTCGGAGCTCCGGGCGGCCAAGCGCATGAACGGCGCCACCGACTACCTGCCGATCATGGCCGACTGCCACCGTGCGCTCGGCCAGCCCGAGCAGGCCCTCAAGCTGGCCAAGAGCCCCTCGGTCGCCAACTTCTCCTCGGAGGCCAAGGCGGAGATGACCCTGGTCGAGGCGGGTGCCCGACGTGACATGGGTCAGCTCGACGCGGCGCTGCGTACCCTGGAGCTGGCTCCGCTGCAGTCCAAGAGCCGCGGCTCGTGGGTCGTGCGCCTGCGCTACGCGTACGCCGACACCCTCGAGGCCGCCGGTCGGGAGTCCGACGCCCTGGCGTGGTTCCACCGCACCCACGCGGTCGACAGCAACGAGATCACCGACTCCGCAGCACGCGCGGAGCTGCTCGAGAAGCGGATGGACTGACCAGAGGGTCGGACACGGGGCGTCCTGCTGGCATTCGCTCGCAACTTCCGCCACAATGGAGCCACTAATCACATACGTGTCACTCGACTGACTGAAGACCGCTGTGCAGACCGCTGGGGAAGGCGCACCTGGGCGCCGGTTTTCAAGGAGGTCACGGTGACCACACGCACTCACGCCCGCCCGGACGGACCCGGGACGCGGGGCATTCTCTACGTGCACTCAGCTCCCTCTGCCCTGGCCCCCCACATCGAGTGGGCGGTGGGTGGAGTCCTCGGTGTTGCCGTGAGCCTGGACTGGATCCCGCAGCCCGCTCAGCCCGGCACCTACCGTGCGGAGCTCTCGTGGAGCGGCGCGGCAGGCTCGGCTGCTGCCGTGGCCTCGGCACTGCGCGGCTGGAACCACCTGCGTTTCGAGATCACGGAGGAGCCCACTCCCTCCAGCGAGGGCACGCGCTTCTCGTTCACGCCGGAGCTCGGTGTCTACCACGCGGTGACCGGCCTGCACGGCGACATCATGATCCCCGAGGACCGTCTCAAGGCGGCCGTCGTCAAGGCGGCCCTGGGCGAGACGACGCTGCTCAACGAGATCGACAAGCTGCTGGGCAAGCCCTGGGACGACGAGCTGGAGACCTTCCGCCACGCCGGCGACGGTGCCCCGGTCCGTTGGCTGCACCAGGTGGTCTGACCCTCGGCGTGGTGTGAGAGGTTGGCCGCATGGGGGCCAACCACTCTCACCGCGCCCTGACGGTGCACACGTCCGGCCCGGTGACCAGGACCCTCCTGGTCGGACTGATGCTTGCTGCCGTGGCGACGATCGTGGGACTCGTCGTCCTGTGGCCCTCGACGGATCCTCCCGCCAGCCCGTACGCCGCGGAGGGTGTCACCTACCCGCGAGCCGAGGTCCTCGCGATCGGCGAGCCCTGCCCGGTGGTGACGCCCGGCACGGGCGGGGACTATCCCGAGGCGTGCGACGTCGTGACGGTGCGGCTGCTCGATGATCCCGACACCGAGTCCACGGTGACGGTGCCGCCGGGCACGGTGACCGGGTCGCTGGACGTGGGCGACCGGGCCATGCTGGCAGCGATCCCGCAGGAGGACGGCACCCAGTACGCCTGGGTGGGGGTCGACCGCTCTTTCCCCATCGCGGTGATGGCCGGCGCGTTCGTGCTCATCGTGGGGGCGATCGCGCGGCTGCGGGGACTGCTGGCCCTCCTGGGACTGGTGCTGGCGGGCGGGGTCGTCGGGTACTTCATGCTGCCGGCGCTCCTGGCGGGGGAGCCCGGTCTGCCGGTGGCGCTGGTCGGCTCGAGCGCCATCATGTTCATCGTGCTGTACCTGGCCCACGGGGTGTCGGTCCGCACGTCGACCGCGCTCGCCGGGACGCTGTTCGGGCTGCTGGTCACCGCCGTCCTCGGCCTCGTCGCCATCGATGCCGCCCGTCTCACCGGCCTGGGTGACGAGTCGGCGCTGCAGCTGCGCGTGCACGCCACCGAGCTCGACTTCCGTGGTCTGCTCACCTGCGCGGTCATCGTCGCCGGTCTGGGCGTGCTCAACGACGTGACCATCACCCAGAGCTCGGCGGTCTGGGAGCTGCGCGACGCCGCGCCCGAGATGTCGCGCGCCCGGATCTTCGCGTCCGGGATGCGCATCGGTCGGGACCACATCGCCTCGACGATCTACACGATCGTCTTCGTCTACGCGGGGACGGCCCTCGCCTCGCTGCTGCTGATCTCGCTCTACGACCGGCCGCTGATCGACGTGCTGAGCGACGAGATCATCGCCGAGGAGATCATCCGGACCCTGGCGTCGGCCATCGGCCTGGTGCTCGCGGTGCCGCTGACCACGGCGATCGCCGCCGCCACGGTCGCGCCAGCCCTTCCGGTAGGGGACCGCGCTGCTGCGGCGTACCGGGACGAGCGGGAGCCCGCCTCCTAGAGCGGGATGTTGCCGTGGTGCCCGCGGTGCACGCCCGAGGTGTCGATCTCGTGGCGGAAGGCGGCCGCGATCGCGGTCCGGGTGCGGCTGGGCTCGACCACCTCGTCGACCACACCGATCTCGACGGCCTTGTCGACTCCGCCGGCGATGCGCTCGTGCTCGGCGGCCAGCTCGGCCTCGACCTGCGGGCGGATCTCGGGGGAGACCTCCGCCAGCTTGCGGCGGTGCAGGATCCGGATGGCAGCGACCGCACCCATGACGGCCACCTCGGCGCCCGGCCAGGCCAGGACCCGGGTGGCACCCAGGGAGCGGGCGTTCATGGCGATGTAGGCGCCGCCGTACGTCTTGCGGGTCACCAGGGTCACCCGGGGGACGACGCACTCGCCGAACGCGTGCAGGAGCTTGGCCCCGCGGCGTACGACGCCGTCCCACTCCTGACCGACACCCGGCAGGTAGCCGGGGACGTCCACGAGCACGATCAGCGGGACCCCGAAGGCGTCGCACATGCGCACGAAGCGGGAGGCCTTCTCGGCAGACAGGGAGTCGAGGCAGCCGCCGAGGCGCAGCGGGTTGTTGGCGACGACGCCGACGGTGCGGCCACCGAAGCGGCCCAGCGCGGTGACGATGTTGGGCGCCCAGCGGGCGTGCAGCTCCTGCATGGTGCCGTCGTCGAGCACCGCCTCGACGAGCGGGTGCACGTCGTAGGCGCGTTTCTTGGACTCGGGCAGGATCGCCTCGAGGTCACGGTCCTCGACCGCGTCGACGTCGAGGCCACCCTGGGAGCCGAGCAGCGTCGCGACGGTGCGGGCGCGCTCCAGCGCCTCCTGCTCGGACTCGGTGAGGATGTGCACGACGCCCGATCGCCGGCCGTGCGGCTCGGGGCCGCCGAGGCGCAGCATGTCGACGTCCTCGCCGGTGACCGAGCGGACGACGTCCGGCCCGGTCACGAAGATGCGTCCCTCGGGTCCCAGGATGACCACGTCGGTGAGGGCGGGACCGTACGCCGCGCCGCCGGCCGCGGGACCAAGGACGACGGAGATCTGCGGGATCGTGCCGGAGGCCTGGGTCATCACCTGGAAGATGCGGCCGACGGCGTGGAGGGAGAGGACCCCCTCGGCGAGACGGGCGCCGCCCGAGTGCCACAGGCCGATGATGGGCACGCCGTCGGTGATGGCGCGGTGATAGGCGTCGACGACGACGCGACAGCCCACGTCACCCATCGCGCCGCCCATGACGGTGGCGTCGCTGCAGAAGGCGACCACGGCGGTGTCGTTGACCCGGCCGGTGGCGGCGAGCATTCCCGAGTCGTCGTCGGCGGTGAGCAGCTCGAGCGTGCCCTCGTCGAAGAGGGCGGTGAGCCGGTGGACCGGGTGGCGCGGGTCCTCCTCGCGCGGCACCTTGGCCGGCCGCGCCGCGGTCGCGGTCATCACGCGCTGCCGAAGGCGACGGCCACGTTGGCTCCGCCGAAGCCGAAGGAGTTGTTGAGGCCGACGATGTCGCCGTCCGGGAGCGTGCGGGCCTCGGTGGGGATGTCGAGGTCGACCTCGGGGTCCTTGTTGTCGAGGTTGATCGTCGGCGGGCTCGTGCGCTCGTGCAGGGCCAGCACCGTGGCGATGGCCTCCAGCGCGCCGGCTCCGCCGAGCAGGTGCCCGGTCATCGACTTGGTGCTGGTGACGACGCAGCGGTCGACGTGCTCGCCGAGCACCGCGTGCAGCATGAGGCCCTCGGCGATGTCGCCCTTGGGGGTCGAGGTGGCGTGCGCGTTGACGTGCACCACGCTGGCCGGGTCGACGTCACCCTCGCGCATGGCCATCTTGATGGCGCGGGTGCCGCCGCGACCCTCGGGGTCGGGCTGGGCGATGTCGTGCGCGTCGTTGCTGATGCCGGCGCCGAGCACGTAGGCGTAGATCTTGGCGCCGCGGGCCTTGGCGTGCTCCTCGGACTCGAGGACCAGCACGGAGCCGCCCTCGCCCAGCACGAAGCCGTCGCGAGCCACGTCCCAGGGGCGGGAGACCGTCGTGGGGTCCCCCTCGTTCTTGGACAGCGCCATCATGTTCGCGAAGGCGGCCATGGGCAGCGGGTGGATCGCGGCCTCGGTGCCGCCGGCCAGCACCACGTCGGCGCGGCCGAGGCGGATCATGTCGATGGCCATGGCGATGGCCTCGTTGCCCGACGCGCAGGCGGAGGTCGGGGCGTGCACGGCTGCGCGGGCGCCGTACTTCAGGCTCACGTTGGCCGCCGGGGCGTTCGGCATGAGCATCGGGACGGCGAGCGGCGAGACGCGCCGGGCGCCCTTCTCGAGCAGGATGTCGTAGTTGGCGAGCAGCGTGGTCACGCCGCCGATCCCGGAGGCGAGCGCGACGGCGAGGCGCTCGGGCTCGAGTCCCGAGTCCTCCAGGCCGGCGTCGGCCCAGGCCTGGTCGGCGGCGACCATCGCGAACTGGCTGGAGCGGTCGAGACGGCGGGCCTTGACCCGGTCGAGGACCTCGGACGGCTCGACGGCCACCCGGCCGCCGATCTTGACGGGGAGCTGGTCGACCCAGTCGTCGGTGAGGGGACGGATGCCGGACGTGCCGGCCAGCAGGGCCTGCCAGGTCGAGGTGACGTCACCGCCGACGGGGGAGGTGGTGCCCAGTCCGGTGACCACTACGCGGGTCGAGCTCATCAGGTCTTCCGTTCTCGTGGAGGGTGGTGCGGGTGACGGCCGGTGGCCGGGCGGG
>NZ_JBFUKA010000109.1:0-11709 GCF_056401085.1 Nocardioides sp. P4_G4 | reverse complement strand
GGCGAGCACCTGGGCCCCGCCGGTCACCTCGAGGAGGCGCCCCAGCATGACGCCGAAGCCCACGAGCAGGGCCACCGATCCCAGCGTCGTGCCGAAGCCGGTGAGCATCGCCGTCGGCACCAGGGCCAGGGGGATGCCGGCCGCGATGGCGGTCAGCAGGCTCACCAGGACCAGCGCGATGAACGCGTGCAACCGCACCTTCATCACGAGGAACAGCAGCAGCGCGACGGCCGCCGCGGCGATGAGGAGGAGGACGGCGGTGCTGTACGCCGGTTCGAGATTTTCCATCGGATGCTCCGTTGTGAGGGGGGTCACAGGGTCGGCAGCATGGTGCCTGAAAGGTAGTACCTTTGCAACTCCGGGTGTGCACAGGTTTGTGCACAGGTGAGCCGCGCCTGTGCACGGGACCGGGGCCGAGTGCACAGATCCGAGCTGCGGGCTGGGGGTTGTCGGCCACGTGTTGTGGCTGTCCACGGGCGGGCCTAGAGTCGCCCGGAACTCTCGGGAAGATGTCGCCGTGTCGACAAAGTCCAGCAAGGTCCCGCGTGGTCCAATCGGTACGAGTCGACAAGAGGAGATGTCCATGAGTGGTGGCGGTTTCGCAGGTCTCCCGGGCCGGTCCGGCAGCAGTGCGTCGGAGATGCCCCCACTAGTGCGAGCTCCCGTTCCAGCACCTTCCCCCGAGGACAGTCATCCCGTGAGCGACCCCCTTCCCTTCCCGAGCCCCGAGGCACGTCCCGCGACCGTCACCGGCGCCGGACCCGAGAGCGTGGTGCCGCTGGGGCCCACCGGGCGGCCGATGCCGTCGTTCCCCGAGCCGCGGCCGGTCAGTGGACCGACCCGGGCCCGCGTGGTCGCGATGTGCAACCAGAAGGGTGGCGTCGGCAAGACCACGACGACCATCAACCTCGGTGCGTCGCTCGCGGAGTACGGCCGCAAGGTGCTGCTGGTCGACTTCGACCCACAGGGGTCCCTGTCGGTGGGCCTGGGCCTCAACCCGCACGAGATGGACCTGACGATCTACAACCTGCTCATGCAGCGCGACGTGACGCTCGACGACGTCGTGGTCCCCTCCGGCGTGCCGGGCATGGACCTGCTGCCCTCCAACATCGACCTCTCGGCCGCGGAGGTCCAGCTGGTCCACGAGGTCGCCCGCGAGCAGACCCTCCAGCGGGTCATCGCCCCGGCGCTCGAGCAGTACGACGTCATCCTCATCGACTGCCAGCCCTCGCTGGGCCTGCTGACGGTCAACGCCCTCACCGCCTCCGACGGGGTCATCGTCCCGCTCGAGTGCGAGTACTTCGCCCTGCGCGGCGTGGCCCTGCTCAAGCAGACCATCGACAAGGTGCGCGAGCGGCTCAACCCACGCCTCGAGGTCGACGGCGTCCTCGGCACCATGTTCGACGGCCGCACCCTGCACAGCCGCGAGGTCATGGACCGCCTGGTGCAGGCGTGGGGCGACACGGTCTTCCACACGGTCATCCGACGCACGGTGAAGTTCTCGGACTCGACGGTCGCCGGCGAGCCGATCACGTCGTACGCCTCGTCGTCGGCCGGTGCCGACTCCTACCGCCAGCTCGCCAAGGAGGTGCTCGGCCGGTGGCCCGCCGAGTGAGCCTGCCGGCGGCCGACGACCTCTTCCGTCCCACCTCTCCGGAGGGCGACGGCGGCGAGCCGCAGCGCGCCGTCCGTGCCGTGAGCGACCAGCCCGAGCCGGACTCCTCGCCGCGACGGCCCAGCGGTCGTGTGCGTCACGACGAGAAGATGACCGTCTACGTCACCTCCGACGAGTTGCTCGACATCGAGCACACCCGGCTGGCGCTTCGTCGTGCCCACGGGCTCGCCGTCGACCGGGGCCGCGTGGTGCGTGAGGCGCTGGCCCTCGTGCTGGCCGACTTCGAGGCCCAGGGCGCCGACAGCGCGCTCGTGCGACGGCTGACCGAGGAGTGAGCACGACCGCCGCGACCCCCGAGGTGACCGGTGGCGAGGCGGCGCCTGCGTTCGCGGTCCGGCTCGACAACTTCGAGGGCCCCTTCGACCTCCTGCTGTCGCTGATCGCCAAGCACAAGCTCGACATCACCGAGGTAGCCCTCTCCAAGGTCACCGACGAGTTCATCGGCTTCGTCAAGGCCGGGGGCAAGGTCTGGGACCTCGAGCAGACCACGTCCTTCCTGCTCGTCGCGGCCACCCTGCTCGACCTCAAGACGGCCCGGCTGCTGCCCCAGGGAGACGTCGAGGACGAGGAGGACCTCGCGCTGCTCGAGGCACGCGACCTGCTCTTCGCCCGGCTCATGCAGTACCGCGCGTTCAAGCTGGTGGCCGGGGTGCTCGAGGAGCGCCTCGCCGCCGAGTCGACGCGCCACCCCCGCGAGGTGGGGCTCGAGGACCGCTTCGCGACGCTCCTGCCCGAGGTGCTCATCGGGATCGGGCTGGACGCCTTCGCCCGGCTCGCCGCCAGGACGATGGAGCCCAAGCCCGTCCTCGAGGTGTCCCTCCAGCACATCCACGCCGCCCGGGTGAGCGTCCGCGAGCAGGCGGCGCTGGTGGTCGACCGGCTCCGGCGCAGTGGCACGATGACCTTCCGGGCGCTGTGCGGGGACTCACCCGACAAGCTCACCACCGTGGCCCGCTTCCTCTCGCTGCTCGAGCTGTTCCGTGAGGGGGTCGTGGGCTTCGACCAGGTGACCCCGCTCGGCGAGCTGACCGTCCGGTGGACGGGCGGCGAGGACGGCGAGGTGGAGATCACCGACGAGTTCGACGGTGCCGAGGACGAGGGCACCGACACACCAGGCAACGACACACCAGGCACCGACGAGAACGACCCGCAGGAGACGCCGTGACCGACACCGACCCGTCGCCGGAGACGCTCGACGTCGCCGTGGCGGCGCTGCACCCGTCCCTCGAGGCGATCCTGATGGTGGCCGACCAGCCGCTCGACAAGGTGCAGCTCGCCTCGGTGGTGGGACACCCGGTCGCCGACGTCGAGGCGGCCCTCGACGAGCTCGCCGCGGCGTACACCGAGCAGGGCCGGGGCTTCGAGCTGCGCAACGTGGCCGGTGGCTGGCGCTACTACACCCGCGAGGAGTACGCCGCCGTGGTGGAGGGCTTCGTGCTCGAGGGCCAGCAGGCCCGTCTGACCCAGGCTGCGCTGGAGACCCTCTCGGTGGTCGCCTACAAGCAGCCGGTGTCGCGGGCCCGGGTCTCGGCGATCCGCGGCGTCAACGTCGACGGCGTGATGCGCACCCTGCTCACCCGCGGGCTCGTGGAGGAGGCCGGCCAGGACGGCGAGACGGGCGCCAACCTCTATCGCACGACCACCTACTTCCTCGAGCGGATCGGCATCACCTCGATCGACGAGCTGCCCGAGCTCGCGCCCTACCTGCCCGACATGGACGACCTCGAGGACGAGCTGGCCAGCGTCGCCGGCACCACTCCCCAGCCCGCTCCCGAGCCCGAGCCCGCTCCCCAGCCGGCACCCGACCACACTCACCACCCGCACTCGCCGCACAGCGGTGACGGCACCGAGCCCGACGGGGGCACCGAACCCGCATGAAGCCGCACGACGAGAAGGACACCCACCCCGCATCGCAGCGGCCCGACACCGATGAGGACGGGCTGATCCGGCTGCAGAAGCTGCTCGCCCAGTCCGGTGTCGCCAGCCGGCGCAAGTGCGAGGAGCTGATGCTCGAGGGCGCGGTCGAGGTCGACGGCGAGGTYGTCACGCGGCTCGGGACCAAGGTGGACCCGCGCACCGCCGTGATCCGGGTCGAGGGACGCCGGCTGCCCCCGATCTCTCCGCACGTCTACCTGGTGCTCAACAAGCCGCGAGGCGTGGTCTCGACGATGTCCGATCCCGAGGGTCGACGCTCCATCGGCGACCTCGTGGCCGACCGTCCGGAGCGCCTCTTCCACGTGGGTCGCCTCGACACCGACACCTCGGGCCTGCTGATCCTCACCAACGACGGTGACTTCGCCCAGCGCCTCGCGCACCCGTCGTACGAGATCGAGAAGACGTACGTCGCGGAGGTCGAGGGCCAGCTCCATCGCGGGATCATCAAGCAGCTGCTCGCCGGCGTCACGCTCGACGACGGGCCCGTGGCGGTCTCGCGCGCCCGCGTCGTGGAGGGCAGCCACGGCCGCACCTCCCGTGATCGCACCATCGTCGAGCTCGTCATCCACGAGGGACGCAACCGGATCGTGCGCCGCCTGCTCGAGCACGTCGGGCACCCGGTGACCAGGTTGACCCGCACCTCGATCGGGCCGATCGACCTGGGCACCCTGCAGCTGGGGGAGATGCGCGAACTGAGCCTCACGGAGCTGGGCGTGCTGATGGACAGCGCCGACCTGTAGCCGCCCGCGCGTCAATCTTGACTCGATCAAGATTGATGGCAAGACTGCAGGCATGGACGTCGTACCGGACCTCCGCGAGGCACCCGCGCCGGACCTTCGCGCAGCGCTCAAGGGTGCCGACCTGAGAGTCACCAGGCCCCGCCTCGCGGTCCTCGGCGTGGTCCACTCGCACCCGCACGCCGGCACGGAGACGATCATCCGTGAGGCCCGCAGATCCCTGCCGGACGTCTCGCACCAAGCGGTGTACGACGTGCTGCGGGCCCTGACCGATGCCGGCCTCCTGCGGCGCATCCAGCCCGCCGGCTCGCTGGCCCGCTACGAGGCGAGGGTCGGGGACAACCACCACCACGTCGTGTGCCGCACCTGCGGTGCCATCGCCGACATCGACTGCGCCGTCGGCGACGCCCCCTGCCTCACCGCCTCGCACGACCACGGCTTCGAGGTCGACGAGGCGGAGGTCGTCTACTGGGGCACCTGCCCCGCCTGCGCGACCTCCCGCACCTGAACCAGTGACCAGTGACCAGCCCTCCGGAAGGAACCAGATGAGCGACAACCAGGACAGCGCACCCACGAGCCCGCAGGGGGTCGACGAGAAGGCGGCTGCCGGCTGCCCGGTCGCCCACGACTCGGTGACCGCGCAGGGCAGCGAGAGCGAGAACCCCGCGATCGACTCCCCGACGCCGAAGACGGGGGGACGCCCCCACACGCTCAAGGACTGGTGGCCCAACTCCCTCGACCTGTCGGTGCTGCACGCGCACTCCTCGAAGGGCAACCCCCTGGGTGAGGACTTCCGCTACGACCGCGAGGTCGCGAACCTCGACGTCGAGGCCCTCAAGCGGGACATCACCGAGGTGCTCACCACCTCGCAGGACTGGTGGCCGGCCGACTTCGGTCACTACGGCGGCCTGATGATCCGGATGAGCTGGCACTCCGCCGGCACCTACCGCATCTACGACGGCCGCGGCGGCGCCGGGGACGGCGGCCAGCGCTTCGCACCGCTCAACAGCTGGCCCGACAACGCCAACCTCGACAAGGCCCGTCGTCTGCTGTGGCCGGTCAAGCAGAAGTACGGACAGTCGATCTCGTGGGCCGACCTGCTGGTCCTGACCGGCAACGTGGCCCTGGAGTCGATGGGCTTCGAGACCTTCGGCTTCGGCTTCGGACGCGAGGACGTCTGGGAGCCCGAGGAGATCTTCTGGGGTCCCGAGGACACCTGGCTCGGCGACGAGCGCTACAGCGGTGAGCGCGAGCTCTCGGAGTCCCTCGGCGCGGTCCAGATGGGACTCATCTACGTCAACCCCGAGGGCCCCAACGGCAACCCGGACCCGATGGCCTCCGCACGGGACATCCGCGAGACCTTCGCCCGGATGGCGATGGACGACGAGGAGACGGTGGCCCTGATCGCGGGCGGCCACACCTTCGGCAAGACCCACGGCGCCGGGGACGCCGACCTCGTCGGCCCCGAGCCGGAGGGCGCTCCCCTGGAGGAGCAGGGCCTGGGCTGGACGAGCTCCTTCGGCTCCGGCAAGGGCGCCGACACCATCACCAGTGGCCTCGAGGTCACCTGGACCGACAAGCCCACCCAGTGGAGCAACCGCTACTTCGAGATCCTCTTCGGCTATGAGTGGGAGCTCTCCGAGAGCCCCGCCGGCGCCAAGCAGTGGGTGGCCAAGGACGCCGAGGACATCATCCCCGGCCCCACGCCGGACTCGCCGAAGCGCAAGCCCACCATGCTCACCAGCGACCTCGCCCTGCGCGTCGACCCGGCGTACGAGAAGATCTCGCGGCGCTTCCTGGACAACCCCGAGGAGTTCCGGCTCGCCTTCGCCAAGGCCTGGTACAAGCTGCTGCACCGCGACATGGGACCGGTCAGCCGCTTCCTGGGCCCGTGGGTCGCCGAGCCCCAGCTGTGGCAGGACCCGGTCCCGGCCGTGGACCACGAGCTCGTCTCCGACGCGGACGTCGCCACGCTCAAGACCGCCGTGCTGGACTCCGGGCTGACCACCGCCCAGCTGGTCTCGACGGCGTGGGCCTCGGCGGCGACCTTCCGCTCCACCGACAAGCGCGGCGGCGCCAACGGCGCCCGCCTCCGCCTCGAGCCCCAGCGCGGCTGGGAGGTCAACCAGCCCCAGCAGCTCGCGACCGTCCTCGAGACCCTCGAAGGCGTCCGGCGCGACTTCAACGCGACCGGCGGCGCGCAGGTGTCGCTGGCTGACCTGATCGTCCTGGCCGGATCGGCCGCGGTCGAGAAGGCGGCCCGCGACGCGGGCGTCGAGGTGACCGTGCCCTTCCACGCGGGTCGCACCGACGCGACGCAGGAGCAGACCGACGTCGACTCCTTCCGGGTGCTCGAGCCGCGCGCCGACGGCTTCCGCAACTACCTGCGCCCCGGCGAGAAGACGCAGCCCGAGGTCCTGCTCGTGGACCGGGCCTACATGCTCGGCCTCACGGCCCCGCAGATGACGGTCCTCGTCGGCGGCCTGCGCTCGCTGGGCGCCAACGTGGGTGGGACGACGCACGGCGTCCTCACCGACCGGCCCGGCGTGCTCACCACCGACTTCTTCGCCAACCTGCTCTCGCCCGGCACCCGCTGGCGCGCGTCGGAGTCGGAGGAGAACGTCTTCGAGATCCGCGACCTGGCCACCGACGAGGTCAGGTGGACCGCCTCCGCGGTGGACCTGATCTTCGGCTCCAACTCGCAGCTGCGGGCGCTGGCGGAGGTCTACGCGAGTGAGGCCGCCCAGGAGAAGTTCGTCCACGACTTCGTGTCCGCATGGGTCAAGGTCATGGAGCTGGACCGCTTCGACCTGCGCTGATCGTGGCGTTCGGCCCCCGGACCGGTGAGACACGCTGCGGGGGCCGACGTCGTCCTCGTTAGCCTTGCCGGGTTGACCGACGAGGAAGGGCGAGGACATGGCCGTGCGTGCCGTGCGAGGGGCGACGCAGCTCGACGAGGACACCCGCGAGCACATGCTCGACCGGGTGGCCGAGATGGTGCTCGACGTGATGTCGTCCAACGACCTCGAGGTCGACGACTTCATCTCGGTGATCTTCACCGCCACCAGCGACCTGGTCAGCGAGTTCCCGGCGTACGCCGCCCGACGGCTCGGCTTCGGCGAGGTGCCCCTGATCTGTGCCCGCGAGCTCGAGATCGCCGGGTCCATGCCGCGGGTGGTGCGGATGATGGCGCACGTGGAGACCGACCTGACCCGCAGCGAGGTCACGCACGTGTACCTGCACGGTGCCGCCCACCTGCGCCGCGACCTGACCAAGACCCGCGACGTCCCCGATGAGCAGTGAGCTGACCGGACCGGTCGAGGTCGTCGGCGCCGGCCTGCTCGGCACCTCGATCGCCCTGGCCTGCAGCCGGGCGGGGATCGAGGTGCTGCTCACCGACGTGGCCCCCGAGAACGTCCGCACCGCCACCGGGCTGGGTGCAGGTCGGGCACGTCGTCCCGAGGACCGGCCGCAGCTCGTCGTGGTGGCCGTGCCGCCCGACCACCTCGCCGACGCGATCGTCGCGGCCCTCACCGCCGGGGACGCCGTCGTCACCGACGTCGGGTCGGTCAAGGCCGCCCCGCTGGCGGACGTGGCGTCGCGGGTCGACGCCGCAGTGCTGGCACGGTACGTCGGGTCGCACCCGATGGCGGGCAGCGAGCGCTCGGGTCCGCTCGCGGCCAGCGCCGCGCTCTTCGACGGCCGGCCCTGGGCCGTGACCCCGCACGCGACCGCCGACGCCGGCGCGGTGGCCTTGGTCGCCGCGCTGGTGCGGCTGTGCGGGGGAGTGGAGGCACGCCTGGCCCCCGAGGAGCACGACCGGGCCGTGGCGCGCACGTCCCACCTGCCCCACCTGGCGGCCGTCCTCGTGGCCGGCCGTCTGACGGGCGCTCCCCCCGAGCACCTGGCCCTGTCCGGGCAGGGAGTCCGGGACGTCACCCGGGTGGCCGCCAGCGACCCGGTGCTGTGGCAGCAGATCCTGGGCGCCAACTCCGGCGCGGTCACGGCGCTGCTCGGCGAGGTGCGCGAGCAGCTCGACGTGCTCATCGCTGCCGTCCGCGACAGCGACCGCGAGTCGCTGGAGGCGATCCTCGGCGCCGGTGTGGCCGGCACCCGGGCCATCCCCGGCAAGCACGGCGGGCCCTCGCGGCCCATGCGGTCGGTCTTCGTCTCGGTGCCCGACCACCCGGGCGAGCTGGCCCGGCTCTTCGGCGACGCCGGCGAGATCGGGGTCAACGTCGAGGACGTCCACATCGACCACGATCCGGGTCGTCCGGTCGGACTCACCGAGCTGCTCGTCCTGGAGGACGACGCCGAGCACCTCCTGGGTGCTCTGGAATCTCGCGGGTGGACCACTCACCGGTAGTCTCCGCTCGTGAGTTCCCTGCCTGTGAGTCCGCTCGTCGTTGCCATCGACGGCCCGTCCGGCTCCGGCAAGTCCAGCACCTCCCGAGGTGTGGCCGCCCGACTGGGCCTGGCCTACCTCGACACCGGTGCGATGTTCCGGGCCGTCACCTGGTGGATGCTGCGCCACGGAGTCGACGTGCACGACCCGGCCGCCGTCGCGGCCCGCGTGCACGAGCCGGTCATCCGCTCCGGCACCGACCCCCTGGGCCCGACCATTGCGGTCGACGACGCCGACGTGGCGGTGGGCATCCGCTCCGACGAGGTCAACGCCGCCGTCAGCCCCGTGAGCGCCGTCCCCGAGGTGCGGGCCCTGCTCCTGGACCTGCAGCGCGACATCATCGCCGGCAGCCGGGCCGCCGGTGGCATCGTCGTGGAGGGCCGCGACATCGGTTCGGTCGTGGCTCCGGACGCGGAGGTCAAGGTCTACCTGTCCGCCGACCCGGGTGCCCGTGCGGTCCGGCGCGCGGCGGAGGCCGGCGGCGACGTCACTGCCACGCAGGAGTCCCTCCTGGCCCGGGACCGGATCGACTCGGGTCGCGCCACCGCGCCGCTGGTGATGGCCGACGGGGCCGTCCACATCGACACCACGCCGTACACGCTGGACGAGGTCGTCTCCCAGGTTGTGGCGCTGGTGGAGGCGGTCGAGGCGGACGCGTGACCGCCCTGCCCCGACCCGGCCAGGACCATCCTCGCCGGGCCATCCTGCATCAGGCGTGGCGGACCACACAGACACCGTGGCCCCCCACCCGGGAACACACCTCTGCCATCTCCGCGTTGTGGAGGCAGCACCTGCGTGACGAGCCGTCACGCGCGCTCACCCTCACCGGGCGAGCCCTCCCCGGCCCCCTGCCGGCCGGAGACATCGAGGACGACCCCGACACCGGGCTCGTCGCGCACCACCAAGACCAGCAGCACCGAGGAGTGTCATGACCGAGTACGACGACGCCAGCGTCCCCGAGGACCAGGTGACCGGACCCACACCGGTGCTCGCGGTGGTCGGGCGCCCCAACGTCGGCAAGTCGACGCTGGTCAACCGGATCATCGGTCGCCGCGAGGCCGTCGTGGAGGACCGCCCGGGCGTCACCCGTGACCGCGTCTCCTACGACGCGCACTGGAGCGGTCGCGCGTTCACGGTGGTCGACACCGGCGGCTGGGACCCCGACGCCCGCGGTCTGGCCGAGCGCATCAAGGCGCAGGCGGAGGTGGCGGTGTCGCTGGCCGACGCCGTGCTCTTCGTCGTCGACGCGACCGTCGGCATCACCGATGCCGACGAGGCCGTGGTGAAGATCCTGCGCAAGAGCGGCAAGCCGGTCGTGCTGGCCGCCAACAAGACCGACGACCAGCGCACCGAGGCGGAGGCCTTCGGTCTGTGGAACCTCGGCCTGGGTGAGCCCTTCCCGGTGTCGGCCCTGCACGGTCGCGGGTCGGGCGACATGCTCGACGCCATCCTGGAGGCGCTCCCGGAGACGCCCGAGCAGTCCTTCGGCGAGGTGGGCGGCCCCCGTCGCATCGCCATCGTCGGCAAGCCCAACGTCGGCAAGTCGTCCCTGCTGAACCAGCTCGCCGGTGAGGACCGCGTCGTCGTCGACAACGTCGCCGGCACCACGGTCGACCCCGTCGACGAGCTGGTGGAGCTGGGCGACCGCACCTGGCGCTTCATCGACACCGCCGGCATCCGCAAGCGGGTCAAGGAGGCGTCCGGCCACGAGTACTACGCCTCGCTGCGCACCTCGACGGCCATCGACCGGGCCGAGGTCGCCGTGCTGGTCCTCGACGCCGGTCTCACCGTCTCCGAGCAGGACATGCGGATCATCCAGACGATCCGCGACGCCGGTCGCGCCATGATCATCGCGTTCAACAAGTGGGATCTCGTCGACGACGAGCGTCGCTACTACCTCGAGCGCGAGATCGAGCGCGACCTCGTGCAGGTGCAGTGGGCACCGCGCATCAACATCACCGCGCGCACCGGCTGGCACGTCGACCGGCTCGTCCCGGCGCTGGACAAGGCGCTCGAGGGCTGGGAGACGCGGGTGCCCACCGGCGCGCTCAACACCTTCCTCGGGCGACTCGTGGGGGAGCACCCGCACCCCGTGCGCAGCGGCAAGCAGCCCAAGATCCTCTTCGCGACCCAGCCGTCGACATCGCCGCCCACCTTCATCCTGTTCACCAGCGGCAAGCTGGACGCGTCGTACGAGCGGTTCGTCGAGCGCCGACTGCGCGAGCAGTTCGGCTTCGTCGGCACGCCGATCGTCATCCAGCAGCGCCCGCGCGAGAAGCGGAAGCGCTGAGCCATCGGGTGGGAGCGGAAGCGCTGACGCCTCAGGGATTCATCCCGGCCGCCACCAGCCAGGCGTCCGGGTCGACGGCGGCGCCGCCAGCGGGGTGCACCTCGAGGTGGAGGTGCGGCCCGGTGGTGTTGCCGGTGGTCCCGACGAGCCCGATGAGCTCGCCGATCTCGACAACCTGGCCGGGCGACACGAGGGACATCATCTGGTGGCAGTACCAGACGTCCGTGCCGTCCTCGAGCCTGAGGACGGTGCGCAGCCCGTAGGGTCCGGCGTACGCCACCTCGCTGACCGTGGCGTCCGCGAGGGCGACGAGGTCGGTGCCCGACGGGGCCCCGAAGTCGAGCCCCGTGTGGTCCGCCTCCCAGAGCCCACCGGCCGCGCCGAAGCCCGCGGTCAGGTGGTATCCGCCGAGGGGCAGGATCGTCTCCAGCGCCGGGAGGTCGCCGGTGTAGCCCAGCGCGCGGAGCCGGTCGGACCGCACCTGCTCGACGTGGGCGTGCTGCTCGGCGACGGCGAACATCGCGGTGAGTGYGTGCTCGCGCCGGTCCACCTGGCGCTCGAGGGCACGCTCGATCGGGGACGGGACCGGCGCAGCCGCCGTCCCGGGGGCGGCCTCCGGGACGGCGTACGACGGCGCGGTGCCGAGCGGGCCGCGCAGGAGCAGGAG
>NZ_JBFUKA010000108.1:0-12015 GCF_056401085.1 Nocardioides sp. P4_G4 | reverse complement strand
GTGCCAGGGGTGAGGATCCTCACGTGAGCACCGCGACTCGGCCCGGCATGCGCGCCTTCTGGAGCTCCCTCCCGGTGGAGGGTCGCTGGCTGCTGTCGACCGTGGTGGTGCAGACCCTCGGGCGCGGCCTGACCCTCCCGTTCACCATCATCTACATGCACGAGGTCCGCGGGATCTCCCTCGACCTCGCCGGACTGCTGATGGCCTTCATCGCCCTCGTCGCGCTGGCCGTGACCGGACCCGGTGGCGCCCTCGTGGACCGCGTCGGCGCCCGCCGGATGCTGCTGGTGTCCACCAGCGCCCAGGTGGTGGGCTGCACGGTCATCGCGTTCGCCACGTCCCCGCTGGAGTTCGCGGTGGGCTTCGCGTTCCTCGGCTTCAACTTCGGCGTCTCCTGGCCGGCCTTCAACGCCCTCGTCGCCGCGGTCACCACGGGCGAGACCCGCCAGCAGTACTTCGGGGTCAACTTCGCGCTCGTCAACCTCGGCATCGGCACCGGCGGCATCATCGGCGGGTTCTACGCCGACGTCAGCGACCCCGCGACCTTCAGCGTGATCTTCCTCGCCGACGCGGCCTGCATGCTCGTGCCGATCGCGCTGCTGCTCGGCCCCCTGCGCCACGTCCACGGCCGCGCGGAGCGACCCGACGACGAGGATCTCGCGGCGGGGTCCTACCTCGCCATCGTGCGCCAGCCCGCCGTCCTGTGGCTCACGGCGCTGACCTTCCTGGCCACCTTCGTGGGCTACGGACAGATCGAGGCCGGCCTGCCGGCCTTCGCCCGGACCGTCAGCGAGGTCTCCACGCGGGTCATCGGGTTCGGCTTCGCCGTCAACACCGCCACCATCGTGCTGCTCCAGTTCGTCGTGCTGCGCCGGATCAGCGGCCACCGGCGCACCCGGGTGCTGCTCGTGATGACGGCGCTGTGGTCGCTGTCCTGGCTCATCCTCGGACTGACCGGCCTGGTGCCGGGGACGGTCGCCGCGGCCCTGGGAGTGCTGGCCTTCAACGCCGTCTTCGCCCTGGGCGAGACGCTCCTCCAGCCGACCATCCCGGCGATCACCAACGACCTCGCCCCCGACCACCTGCGCGGGCGCTACAACGCGGTGAGCGCCGGAGCCTTCCAGGGCGGCACGATCCTGGGGCCGGTGGTGGCCGGCTTCATGCTCAACCACGGGTGGTCCTGGGCGTTCGTGTCGATGATCGTGGTSGGCTGCGCCCTGATGGCCGTCCTGGCGCTGGTCCTGGAGAAGCTCATCACCCCCGTGGTCAACGGCATCGCGGCGGGCGACACGACGCCGATGACCGACCCGGTCACCGGCGAGCCGGTCATCACCGACTGACCGGACCCACCACCGGCGGTATCAGCCCTCCTGCATGGGGATCCGTACGCCGCGCTCGGTGGCCACCTCGGCCGCGCGGTCGTAGCCGGCGTCGACGTGGCGGATGACGCCCATCCCGGGGTCGTTGGTCAGGACCCGCTCGATCTTCTGGGCGGCCAGCTCGGTGCCGTCCGCGACGCAGACCTGGCCGGCGTGGATCGAGCGGCCCATCCCCACGCCACCGCCGTGGTGGATCGACACCCAGCTGGCACCGGAGGCGGTGTTGACCAGCGCGTTGAGCAGCGCCCAGTCGGCGATGGCGTCGGAGCCGTCGAGCATCGCCTCGGTCTCGCGGTACGGCGAGGCCACCGAGCCGCAGTCGAGGTGGTCGCGACCGATGACGATCGGCGCCTTGAGCTCGCCGGAGGCCACCATCTCGTTGAACTTGAGCCCGGCCAGGTGGCGCTCGCCGTACCCCAGCCAGCAGATGCGGGCCGGGAGGCCCTGGAAGGAGACCTTCTCCTGGGCCATGGTGATCCACTTGTGGAGCCGCGCGTTGTCGGGGAAGAGCTCGAGGATCGCCTTGTCGGTGGCGGCGATGTCGGCCGGGTCGCCGGAGAGCGCCGCCCAGCGGAACGGGCCCTTGCCCTCGCAGAACAGCGGCCGGATGTACGCCGGGACGAAGCCGGGGAAGTCGAAGGCACGGTCGTAGCCGCCCTTGCGCGCCTCGTCGCGGATGGAGTTGCCGTAGTCGAAGACCTCGGCACCCTTGTCACCGAACTCGACCATCGCGCGTACGTGGGTGGCCATGGAGGCCTGGGCGGCCTTGGTGAAGCCGGCCGGGTCGGCCTCGCGCTGGGCCTGCCACTCCTCGAAGGGCACGCCCACCGGGAGGTAGAAGAGCGGGTCGTGCGCCGAGGTCTGGTCGGTGACGATGTCGATGGGCGCGTCCTGCTCGAGCAGGGTGGGCAGCATCTCGGCCGCGTTGCCGAGCACCCCGATGGACAGGGGGCGCCGGGCGTCGCGCGCCTCGACCGCGAGCTCGAGGGCGTGGTCGAGCGAGTCGGCCTGCACGTCGAGGAAGCGGTGCTCGATGCGCCGCGCGATCCGGGCCGGGTCGCACTCGATGCAGATCGCGACGCCGTCGTTCATGGTCACCGCGAGCGGCTGGGCGCCGCCCATGCCGCCGAGTCCGGCGGTCAGGGTGATGGTGCCGGCCAGGGTCCCCGAGAAGGACTTGTCCGCGACGGCCGCGAAGGTCTCGAAGGTCCCCTGGAGGATGCCCTGGGTGCCGATGTAGATCCACGAGCCGGCCGTCATCTGGCCGTACATCGTCAGCCCGAGGTCCTCGAGCCGGCGGAACTCCTCCCAGTTGGCCCAGTCGCCCACCAGGTTGGAGTTGGCGATGAGCACGCGGGGCGCCCACTCGTGGGTGCGCATGACGCCCACCGGCTTGCCCGACTGCACGAGCATCGTCTCGTCGTCCTCGAGGTCGCGCAGCGTCCGGACCAGGGCGTCGTACGCCTCCCAGCTGCGGGCGGCCTTGCCGGTGCCGCCGTAGACCACGAGGTCCTCGGGGCGCTCGGCGTTGGCCGGGTCGAGGTTGTTCATGAGCATCCGCAGCGGGGCCTCGGTCTGCCACGACTTGGCGGACAGCTCGGTGCCGGTGGCGGCGTGGATGGGGAGTCGGGGGTTGTGGGTCACTGCAGTTCTCCGATCACGGACTGGGCGGCGTCGAGGACCGCGCCGTTGGCGACGAGCGAGACGGCCGTCTCGATCTCGGGCGAGAGGTACCGGTCAGGGCCGGGGCCCTCGATGCCGGCGTCGCGGAGCAGGCGTACGACGGCAGCCGTGGCGGGCGCCGGCTCCAGCTCGCGCATGTCGAGGGCCCGGGCCGCGGTGAGGACCTCGATCGCCACCACGCGGGTGAGGCCGTCGACGGAGCGACGCAGCTTGCGGGCCGCCGACCACCCCATCGACACGTGGTCCTCCTGCATGGCGCTGGAGGGGATGGAGTCCACGCTCGCCGGGACGGCGAGGCGCTTGAGCTCGGACACGATCGCGGCCTGGGTGTACTGCGCGATCATGTGCCCGCTGTCGACGCCGGGGTCGCTGGCCAGGAACGGGTTGAGCCCGTGGCTGCGCGCCCGGTCCAGGAACCGGTCCGTACGCCGCTCGCTGATGGAGGCGACGTCGGCGGCGACGATCGCGAGGAAGTCCAGCACGTAGGCCACCGGGGCGCCGTGGAAGTTGCCGTTGGACTCGACGCGACCCTCCTCGGCGAGGACCACCGGGTTGTCGACGGCCGACGCGAGCTCGCGCCCGGCGACGAGCGCGGCGTGCTCCACGGTGTCGCGGGCAGCACCGTGGACCTGCGGCGAGCAGCGCAGCGAGTAGGCGTCCTGCACCCGGTTGCAGTCACCCGTGCGGTGGGAGGCGACGATCGCCGAGTCGGCGACCAGCGCGACGAGGTTGGCGGCCGACAGCGCCTGGCCCGGGTGCGGGCGGATGGCCTGGAGCTCGGGGGCGAAGACCCGGTCGGTGGCGAGCTGCCCCTCCACGCTCATCGCGGCCGCCACGTCGGCGGTGCGCAGCAGCATCCTCAGGTCGTTGATGGCCATCACGAGCATGCCGAGCATCCCGTCGGTGCCGTTGATGAGGGCCAGTCCCTCCTTGGCGGCCAGCTCGACCGGCGTCAGGCCGGCAGCGGCGAGCGCCTCGGCGGCCGGCATCAGCGTGCCGTCGGCGTCGCGCACCTCACCCTCCCCCATCAGCGCCAGCGCGCAGTGCGACAGCGGGGCGAGGTCGCCGGAGCAGCCGAGCGAGCCGTACTCGCGGACCACCGGGGTGATCCCCGCCGACAGCAGGTCGGCCATGAGCCGTGCCGTCTCGCGGCGTACGCCGGTGTGCCCGGTCGCCAGCGTGGAGAGTCGCAGCAGCATCAGCGCCCGCACCACCTCGCGCTCCACCTCGGGTCCGGAGCCGGCCGCGTGCGAGCGGACCAGCGAACGCTGGAGCTGGGCGCGCATCTCGGTCGGGATGTGCCGGGTCGCGAGGGCGCCGAATCCGGTCGAGATGCCGTACGACGGCGTGGCCGCGGCGGCGAGCTCCTCGACCACGGCGCGGGCCCGGTCGATGGCCTCCAGCGCGTCGTCGCCGAGCCGGACCGGTGCGTCGTCGCGGGCCACCGCGAGGACGTCGGCGAAGGAGACGGGGCCGACGCCGACGACGACGGGAAGGGAGGTGATGTCGCTCATGACCTCATCCAATCCCCCGGCGCCCTGGCGCGACAGGGGCCGAAGACCCTGCTCGTCTCGGATCCGAGACCTCATCCGTGGGGAGGTATCTCGGGGACGAGACACGCGCCTAGGGTGGCAGGAGGTGCGGCACCGCCCGAGGTCGCCGTACGGGAGCTAGGAGCAACCGTGACCACCCAGCAGATCATCTGGACCGTCGTCATCGTCGTGGCCGCGTTGGCCCTGATCGGGTTCATCGTCTCGTCGATGCGCAAGAGGAGCCGACAGGCCAGCGAGACCCGCGCCGGTGAGCTGCGTCAGGAGGCCCACCAGAGTGCCGCCGTCATCCCGGACGCGCAGGTCCGCGCCAAGGAGACCGAGGCGGAGGCGGAGCGGGCTCGCCTCGAGGCCCAGCACGCCGAGGAGCGGGCGCGGGCCGCTCGGACCGAGGTCGTCCAGCACGAGGCCGTCGTCGAGGAGCAGGTCCGTGAGGCGGACCGCCTCGACCCGAGCGTCGACCACCGCTCCAGCGACTACACGCCCGACACGTCCAGCGTCATCGGCTCCCACGCCGCCGAGCGGACCGAGCCGGAGGGCGCGGACCCGCACCCGTCGGGCGCCTCCACCGGCATCCACGCCGGCGAGCGCACGGAGACGACCGGGACGTCGACCACCGGTGATCCGGAGACCATCTTCGACAGCCGCGACTCCGACACCACGTCCACCGACACCACGTCCACCGACGCCACGGACACCCGGACGACCGAGACCGTGTCGACCGACCCGTCCACGGAGACCCGGACGACCGAGACCACCGCGACCGACCCGTCCACCGGCACCCGGTCCACGGGCGAGCCGGACTGGACCGACCCCGAGCAGCGCGACGGGGGCACCGGTCCCACCGGGGGCTCCCACCGCGCCTGAGCGACGCGCACGGATCGGGCGGTTCGCATGAGCCAGGTGCCGGCCGCGTCGCGCGCCCTGCGGGTGCTGCGGTTCCTGGCCAGCCAGCCCGATCCCGTGCCGCTGGACCGCATCATGCGTGCCTGCGACCTGCCGCGCAGCACGGCGTACCACCTCGTCAACACGATGATCGACGAGGGCTTCGTGGTGCACCTGGCCGACGACCGGCGCTACGGGCTCGGCGTCGCGGCCTTCGAGGTCGGGACCGGCTACGCGCGCCAGGAGCCGCTGGGTCGCATCGCTCGGCGACCGCTCGCGGCGCTGGTCGACCAGACGGGGTACGGCGGGCACCTCGCAGTCCTGCACGGTCGTGACGTCCTCTACGTCCTCGAGGAGCGGGCGCCCGGACGTCCGCCGCTCGTGACCGACGTCGGGGTCCGGCTGCCCGCCCACCTCACGGCGAGCGGGCGCGCGATCCTGATGTCGCTGCCGGCCAGCCAGGTCCGCGCGCTCTACCCCCACCGGGACAGCTTCGTGGACCGGGTCGGCACCGGCCCGACCTCGCCCAGCGCGCTGCGCACCGTGCTGTCGGAGGCCCGGCAGCGCGGTCACGCCGTGGAGGACGGCGAGGTCAGCCCCGGGCTCGGGAGCGTCGCCGCCCCGGTGCTCGACCACAACCGGCACCCGGTGGCCGCGGTGGCCCTGACCTTCCCCCTCGAGGACGACGTCGACGGCGATCGGCTCGCGAGCGCCGTACGAACGACGGCAGCGGCCCTGTCGCGTCGCCTCGGGGGCTGACCGCGAGACGCCTGCCGAGACGAGGAACGCCGGGTGGTCGGTGACCACCCGGCGTTTCTCTTGTCTGCGATCGAGCTGGCACCGTGACTGCGGAGCGGGCCCATGTTCCCGTGCCGCGGACCCCCCCGGATCCGTGATGCCTTTCGAACGCCTCGCCTGGCCGAAGCCCGCGATCTCGATGGGTCAACCTTCGCAAGCCACCCCCCACGGCTCTCCCACCACAGATCCACCACTCGGTAACAATCCGGTAGCCACGCAGGGAGCGACGCCCTGGCTGCGTCCTACACTCCGATGGCGCGCACGGGGCGCGCCCGCACACGGGGGTTCATGACGTGACGCATCGCTGGACAGCTGCACACGCACCGCTCGCCGGACTCGTCGCCGGGCTGGTCGCTGCCGCCGGGATCGTCGTGCCGGCACAGGCCGCGACGCCGCAGCCGACGACGTCGGTCTCCCACCGCCACGCCGAGCGAGCAGCAGGCTCGCCCGCCGTACGCCGGGTGACGCGCGGCTACCACGACCGCCAGGTGCGGATGGGCGACAAGCGCCAGCGCCTGGTCCTGGTCTTCCACGGCACGCGCGGCGACCGGGTCGACCTGCTCGACGAGTCATGGTTCCCCTACGACCTGTGCGCCCGGATCACCCTGAGCCGCGACGGCCGACGGGTGTCGCGCAACGCGCTGGCGCACTTCCGGCTGCCGCGCACCGGCTCCTACGTCTTCCGCTACACGCCGTGCCGCACGGCCCCCCGCAGGCACTCGCTGCGCCTGACGCTCGTCGACATGGTGTCGCCCGCGACCGAGGTGCAGCGCCTGCCCCGCCGCCGCGGAGTCCTGTACGCCGCCCCGATCCGAGTGCCGTCCGCCGGGATGCTCGCCGTCGCCGACCCGGCCGGCCGGGGATTCTCGGCCCTCGCGACGCGAGGAGAGGTCGAGGGCTTCAACGGGCCCGTCGCCAGCCTCGTGCTGAGGCCGGGACACGCCCCACTCACCGCGGACACGTTCGACCCGAGCCGGTACCGGGTGGCCCGCACCACCGCCGGTCAACGCGTCGCGCTGCTCCACCGTGGCGGTGGAGCGGTCGTGGCCGGCGACCCCGCGCAGCACCCCACGACGTACGACGGCCCTGCCGTGGCGCCGGCGGGTCCCCTGCCGCAGGCGCTCACCTTCGAGGGGCACCCGGGCGCCTGGCTCCGGGCGCAGGACGGCTCGGACACCGACGACGCGGCGTACGCGAGCGTGCTCCTCGGCCCCGACGGGACCCCCCGACGACCTGCCCCCCTCCACACGCTCCCCTTCCGTGGCCCGACCGGGCTGTGGCGGCTCACGACCGCCGGGTCCTGGACCCTGCTCTTCTTCCCCGAGCCCACGCCGCCCTCCTCGACGGCGGGCGCACTGCGCGCGGCGGGGGTCACCGTGCTGCCGCCGATCCGGACCGACGACGTACCCACGACGTTCGTCGCGCCGGCTCCGGGCCGGGCGGTGATCGCACCCGCCGAGACCGGAGGCTTCCTGCGACTCACGGCGGCCTACCCGGGTGGCCCGCTCGCCGCCTACGCGGGCGCAGCCGAGACCCCCGTCTGCGCGGCCAACGGCCCGCTCGGCTGCRGTGACGGCGCCTACGCCACGGTCAGCGTCGACCACCCGGTCGACACGAGCCCCTTCTTCGGTTGGGTCTACGTGCCCTTCACGATCCGCGAGACCGGGCCGATCGACCTGCAGGTCACCAGCCGGCTCGACCGGCCCTGACGAGGACCCGTCACCTTCCGGGGTGAAGTTACCGGCAGGTAGGATCCCCGTGTAGGCGAGACGCCGCGCGCCCCCGGCGCGGCCCCGCACTACGCTCGCCTGACGTCCGCCGTCGGGATGTCGGACCCGCCGAACCGAGGAGCAACACCTCATGCAGATCATCGCGATCGTCGTCTCCTTCGCCCTCACCGTGGCGGCGGTGGCACTCCTCGTGCCCGCCGTGCGGAAGATGCTTGGGGTGATCCGCACCGGGCAGCCGGCGCCGGGACGCAGCGACAACCCGGGCGGTCGTGCCGTCACGATGCTCAAGGAGACGTTCCTCCACACCCGGATGCTGCAGTGGCACTGGGTCGGCATCATGCACTGGTTCGTCTACGCGGCGTTCCTGTTCCTCAGCACCGCGGTGCTCGCGGCGTACTTCCAGCTCTTCATGCCGGACTTCGCCTGGCCGGTCGTGGGCCACTGGTACCCGTTCGAGTGGTTCAGCGAGGTCATCGGCCTGCTGAGCACCGTCGGCATCGTCTTCCTGATCATCTACCGGCAGAAGCACCACCCGCGCAGCCTGGGCCGCCAGAGCCGCTTCTTCGGCTCGACGATGTGGCAGGCGTACTTCGTCGAGGCCCTGGCCCTGCTCGAAGGTGCCGCGATCCTGTTCGTGCGCGGCGCGGAGTGGAAGCTCGACGGGGAGGCCGGGCGCTCGCACTACCCGATCTCGTCGTGGATCGGTGACGCGCTCTACCCCGTGGAGCCGTCGTCGCTGGAGAACCTCATCTACTTCATCGCGATGTTCAAGATCGCGCTGGCCATGATCTGGCTGATGGTCATCGCCCGCAACATCACCATGGGCATCGCCTGGCACCGGTTCACCGCGTGGTTCAACATCTTCTACAAGCGCGAGGCCGACGGCAGCACCGCGCTCGGTGCGATGAAGCCGCTCACCTCCGCCGGTGTCCCGGTCACCCTCGACGACCTCGAGGAGCTCGACGAGGACTCCACCCTGGGCGTCGGCAAGGTCGAGGACTTCTCCTGGAAGGGCATGCTCGACTTCACCACCTGCACCGAGTGCGGTCGCTGCCAGTCCCAGTGCCCCGCGTGGAACACCGAGAAGCCCCTCTCCCCCAAGCTCCTGATCACCGCGATGCGCGACCACGCGTACGCCAAGGCGCCGTACGTCCAGGCCGGCGGCGAGGGCAGCGAGGCCGCGACCGCGCTGCTGGAGAAGGACGAGGTACTGGCCCGCGAGGCCGCCCGTCCGCTCGTCGGCGACACCGGTGACGAGTGGTTCTACATGCCCGAGGACGGTAYGGCCGTCATCGACTCCGACGTCCTGTGGAACTGCACGTCGTGCGGTGCCTGTGTCCAGCAGTGCCCCGTCGACATCGAGCACGTCGACCACATCATGGACATGCGTCGTTACCAGGTGCTGGTGGAGGCCAACTTCCCCGCCGAGCTCAACCAGCTCTTCAAGGGCCTGGAGAACAAGGGCAACCCGTGGAACATGTCGTCCACGGCGCGCATGGACTGGGCCAAGGGCCTCGACTTCGACGTGCCCGTCGTCGGTGAGGACCTCGAGTCGCTCGAGTCCGTCGACTGGCTGTTCTGGGTCGGCTGCGCCGGTGCCTACGAGGACCGCGCCAAGAAGACCACCCGCGCCGTGGCCGAGCTGCTCGACATGGCCGGCATCTCCTTCGGCGTGCTCGGCAACGGCGAGACCTGCACCGGCGACCCCGCGCGGCGCGCGGGCAACGAGTTCGTCTTCCAGGGCCTCGCGCAGCAGAACGTCGAGACCTTCAAGGAGTACAAGGTCAAGAAGGTCGTCTCGACCTGCGCCCACTGCTTCAACACGCTCAAGAACGAGTACAAGGACTTCGGCATCGAGCTCGAGGTCGTGCACCACACGCAGCTGCTCAACCGCCTCGTGCGCGAGGGCAAGCTGACCCCGATCAAGGACGGTGCGGGCGCGGCGAAGCGCTCGATCACCTACCACGACCCGTGCTACCTCGGGCGCCACAACCAGGTCTACTCGCCGCCGCGCGAGCTGCTCCAGATCCTCCCCGGCGCGGAGTTCACCGAGATGGAGCGCAACTCCGAGAAGTCCTTCTGCTGCGGCGCCGGTGGTGCCCGCATGTGGATGGAGGAGAACATCGGCGAGCGGATCAACCTCAACCGCACCAAGGAGGCCGTCGGCACCGGCGCCGACCAGATCGCGGTCGGCTGCCCGTTCTGCCGGGTGATGCTCTCCGACGGGCTCACCTCCGAGCAGGCCAAGGGCAACGCCCGCGAGGAGGTCGAGATCCTCGACGTCGCGCAGATGCTGCTCGCCTCCGTCAAGGGCGAGTCGGCCACCCGCGCGCCCGCGTCCTCCTCCGCCGGTACGGCGACCGCTCCGGCCGCTGCAGCTGCCGTGGGCGGCACGTCCGGGGGCGCGTCGGGCGGCGCGTCCGGCGGCACGTCGGGCGACACCGACGTGGCGACCAAGGCCGAGCCCGAGCCCGGCGACGTCACCGACACCGCGGACACGGTCACCGAGACCGCCGACGTCGGGCCCGCCGCCAAGGCATCGGGTGGGTCCTCGCTCTTCGACCTCGGTGGCGACGAGGAGACGGAGGCGCCCACCGCGCCTTCCTCGGAGCCGGCGGCGGAGTCGGCCTCGGAGTCGGCGGCGCCCGCGAAGGCCGAGGAGAAGGCGACTGCGCAGCCAGTCGCCGACCTCGGCTCGGGTGGCTCGCTGTTCGACCTCGGTGGTGACGAGGAGGAGGCACCGGCTGCGAAGCCGACCGCACCCGCGGCCGAGAAGCCCGCGGCCGCAGCCGAGCCGGCTCCGAAGCCGGCCGAGGCCGACCTCGGCTCGGGTGGCTCGCTCTTCGACCTCACGCCCGACGAGCCCGCGCCCGCCGCCCCGACCGAGCCGCCCGCCGCCGAGGACGCCCCCGCACCCGCGCCGGACGAGGCGAAGGTCGAGCTGGACGAGGCACCGGCGGCCGCGCCCGCACCGTCCGCCCCTGCGGCCGGCCTGGGCTCGAGCGGTTCGCTGTTCGACATCGCCGCCGACCCCGCCCCGAGCGGTGAGCAGGCCACGGTCGCCGTACCCGAGAAGGTGGCTCCCGCACCGGCCCCGGAGGCCGACACGGCCGACACTCCCGCGAGCGGTGAGCAGGCCACCGTCGCCGCGCCCGAGAAGGTGGCTGACGCACCGACGTCCTCGGGTACGACGAGCACGCCGGCCACGTCGATCCCCGATGGCGGCTCCCTGTTCGACCTCGAGGCCCCCACTCCGGTAGCGGCCCCGGCTGCTCCCGCAGCCACGGCCGCACCAGCAGCACCCGTCGCCGAGCCGGCACCGTCCGACGAGGCGGCTGCCCCGACAGAGGAGCCGGACGTCCCGGAGGTCGAGCAGCCCGAGGCATCGGCGGCTCGCCAGGTCAGCACCCCGGTGACCTCGATCCCCGAGGGTGGCTCGCTCTTCGATATCGAGGCGCCCACCCCGGTGGCGGCCCCCGAGGCCGAGGCCGCCCCGGCTGCCCCGGTCGCGGTAGAGGAGCCAGAGGTCGAGCCGGCAGCGACCGAGTCGGAGGCCGCGGCGGAGACCAGCACGACGGAGGAGGCGACGTCCACCGATGAGGCGACGCCCGCCGAGGAGTCGACCGCCCCGGCCGAGGGCCTCGCCGGCGGCGCGGCGCTCAGCCAGGCGGCGACCTTCGCGGCGGTCGAGGACGAGCCGGCTGCCGACGCACGGCCCGAGCCGGAGGTCGACCCCGCCACCGAGCCCGAGGCCACCCCCGAGGCCAACCCCGAGCCCGAGCCCGAGGCCACCCCCCCGGCCGAGCCCGAGCCCGAGCCCGAGGAGCAGGACGCTCCGCAGCCCACCACCAGCGGGGCCACCCACACCCCGAGGACGGACGTGGACATCACCGAGGCGAGCTCGCTCTTCGACCTCTGAGCCCTGCTCACCAGCACCACCCGAACGCGGCTGACCGGCCTCCCGGCAGCCGCGTTCGCCGTCTCCCGAGC
>NZ_JBFUKA010000107.1:0-12113 GCF_056401085.1 Nocardioides sp. P4_G4 | reverse complement strand
TCCCCGCCTCGGCGGGGGTTCCTGCACATGTGGGCCGTTGCAACCCACACGAAGTGCAAGACACGCACACGGACCCGGCCGGTGCCGCACCGGCCGGGTTCGTCGCGTCAGGAGGGTGGGGGGCCGGCCCCAGACCTCAGTGCAGCAGCGCGCGTACGGCGTCGCGTCCGGTCATCGGGTCGCTGGCACCGAGCGCCGCCTCGGCGGCGGCCTCGCAGGTGTCCATCGAGACCCGGGAGAGCTGGGCGCCGACGGGTCGCACGGCCCGGGCGGCCATCGACAGCGAGGTGACGCCCATGCCCACGAGGGCGCACGCCAGCAGCGGGTCGGCCGCGGCCTCGCCGCAGACCCCCACGGACTTGCCCGCCTGCTTGCCCGCCTCGGCCGTGATGGCGATCAGCTGGAGCACCGCCGGCTGCCACGGGTCGGTGAGGTGGGCCAGGTCGGTGGCCATCCGGTCCGCGGCCATCGTGTACTGGGTGAGGTCGTTGGTGCCGATGGAGAGGAAGTCGACGACCTCGAGCATGCGGTGGGCCAGCAGCGCGGCACTGGGGATCTCGACCATGATGCCGGGTTTGAGCCCGCGGGCCCGGACCTTCTCGGCGAAGTCGGCGGCCTCGGCCACCGTGGCGACCATCGGCGCCATCACCCAGGTCTCGGTGCCGGTGCGCTCCGCGGCGATCCGGATGCCGTCGAGCTGGCGGTCCATGAGGCCGGGGTTGCCGAAGGACAGGCGCAGCCCCCGGACGCCGAGGGCGGGGTTCTCCTCCCCCGGCAGCGTGGCGAACGCGATCGGCTTGTCGGAGCCTGCGTCGAGGGTGCGGATCACCACGTGCTGCCCCTCCCCGAAGGCGCCGAGCACCGAGGCGTAGATGTCCCCCTGCTCCTCGGCCGACGGCTCGTCGGTGGCGTTGAGGAAGCACAGCTCGGTGCGGAAGAGCCCGACGCCCTGCACGGGCTCGGCGCTGGCCTGGACCGCACTGGGGCCGTCGGCGACGTTGGCGAGCAGCTTGACCGGGATGCCGTCGGACGTCGACGCGGGACCCGACCACTGGGCCAGCTCCTCACGGGCCGCCCTGCTCGCCTCGACCCGCTGCTGGGCCTCGGCGGGGTCGCCGCCGAGCTCGATCTCGCCCGACTCGCCGTCGACGACCAGGAAGGTGCCGGGCTCGACGTCGGTGATGCCGGCGGTCCCGACCACGCAGGGGATGCCCAGCTGCCGGGCGATGATCGCCGTGTGGCTGGTGGCCCCACCGCGCTCGGTCACCAGCGCGGTGATCAGCTCGGGGTCGAGACCGGACGTGTCGCTGGGCGCCAGGTCCTCGGCGACGAGCACCGACGGCCGCGAGGGGGTGGGGACACCGGGCTCGGGCTCGCCCACGAGGTGGGCGACCAGGCGACGCTCGATGTCCTCGAGGTCGGTGATGCGCTCGGCGATCAGGCCACCCATGTTGGTGAAGATGGTGACGAACTGCTCGACGGCCGCGTCCACCGCCGACACGAGGCCCTGGCCGGCGGCGACGTTCTTGGACACCGCACCGCGCAGCCCCTTGTCCCGGGCGAGGCCCGCACTGGCCGTGAGGACCTCCGCGGCCGGGCCGGTGGCCTTGTCGGCCTTGCGGGCGAAGCCGTCGGCGACGGCGACGACCGCGTCGTCGTACGCCGACATCGCAGCGTCGGCGTCGGCGAAGTCGCCGTCGCCGAAGCGGGCGATCGCGTCGGGCGAGACCTCCCCGCGCACGAGCAGGGCAGGGCCGGCGGCGACTCCCGGCACGACGGGCGTCCCGCGGAGCACGGAGTGAGCAGGTGTGGTCATGGACACACCGTAGTTCAGAGCGTCCTTGACAATCAACAGATACGGGGATAAAACAACACAGACACAGATGCGTGACGACCGACACGTCGCGCTCGCCCCACAGGTGCTCCGCCACCTCCCCGCCACCTCCACCGCAAACGCCCCAGGAAGGAGTCCGGTGTACGCCGAGGAACGCCAGCAGGCCATGGCCCAGGCCATCACCCGTCAGGGCCGCGTCTCCGTGGCCGAGCTGGCCGAGGAGTTCCTGGTGACCACCGAGACGGTGCGGCGCGACCTCTCGGCGCTCGAGCGCATCGGGCTGATCAGGCGCGTGCACGGCGGCGCCGTCCCGGCGAGCTCGCTGGCCGTGATCGAGTCCGGGCTCACCGAGCGCGACCTGGCCAACACCGCCGCCAAGGACCTGATCGCGGCCGCCGCCATCGCCCTGCTGCCGCCGCCGGGATCCATCATCGTCATCGACGCCGGCTCCACGACCGCCCGGCTCGCCAGCCTCCTCCCGCGCGACCACCGGCTCACCGTCGTCACGCACGCCGTGCCCGTCGCCGCCCGGCTCGCCGGGCTGCCCCAGATCGACCTGTTCCTCCTCCCCGGCAAGGTGCGACCCACCACCCAGGCCGCCGTGGGCGCCGACACCGTGGCCGCGCTCGCCGACCTGCGCGCGGACGTCTCCTTCGTGGCGACCAACGGTCTGAGCACCCGTCACGGACTGACCACGCCCGACCGGGAAGAGGCGGCCACCAAGCGCGCCATCGTGGCCGCCGGAAGGCGTACCGTCGTCCTCGCCGACTCCACCAAGATCGGCGTCGAGTCCTCCCTGCGGTTCGCCACCGTCGGTGACATCGACGTCCTGGTCACCGACTCAGCCATCAAGCCCGACGACATGTCGGCCCTCGACGCAGCAGGCGTGGAAGTGGTGATCGCATGATCCTGACCCTCACCCCCAACCCCAGCATCGACCGGACCGTGGCGCTGGCCGGTGAGCTCGTGCGCGGGGCGGTGCAGCGCGTCGAGTCCGTCACCTCCCAGGGAGGTGGCAAGGGCGTCAACATCTCGCGCGCCTCGGTCAGCGCCGGGCAGCCCACCCTGGCGGTGCTCCCGGCGGCCAAGGACGACCCGTTCGTCATCGAGCTGCTCGCCTCCGGCATCGACTGCCGGCCCGTGCGCCCCGCCGGCGACGTCCGGGTCAACATCACCGTGACCGAGCCCGACGGCACCACCACCAAGCTCAACTCGCCGGGAGCCACCGTTGAGCAGGTCCACCTCGACGCGATGTCCGACGCCCTCATGGCCCGCGCCGGAAGCGCCGACTGGGCCGTGCTGGCGGGCTCGCTGCCGCCGGGCGCTCCCCCCGAGTTCTACGCCGACGTCGTACGCCGCTTGCGCGGCACCGTCGCCAAGGTCGCCGTGGACACCAGCGAGGCCCCGCTCCGCGCGCTGGTCGACGCCCTCCCGGGCGCGGCACCACACCTCATGAAGCCCAACGGCGAGGAGCTCGCCTCGTTCACCGGAGGTGATCCCGAGGTCCTCGAGTCCGATCCCCACAAGGCGGCGGCCGCCGCCCGCACGCTCGTCGACCGCGGCGTGGAAGCCGTGCTCGCGACCCTGGGCGGCAACGGCGCCGTCCTCGTCACCGCCGCGGGAGCGTGGCACGCCACTCCCCCGCCGACCACCGTGGTGAGCACGGTGGGCGCCGGCGACTCCAGCCTGTTCGGCTACATCATGGGCGACATCCGGGGACTCACGTCGCCGGAGTGCCTCGCCCTCGCCGTGGCCTACGGCAGCGCTGCTGCCGCCCTGCCCGGCACCACGATCCCCGAGCCGTCGCACCTTCGCACCGAGCTCGTCACCGTCACCGCCTTGGGAGGCACTGCATGACCGATCTGATCACCAGGGAACTGGTGCGCCTCGACACGACGTGGGGCGACGACAAGCACGACGTGATCCGGGGGTTGGCCGCGGTGGTGGGCGAGGCCGGCCGCGCCGCGGACGCCGACCAGCTCGTCGCCGACGCCTTCGCCCGGGAGGAGACCTCCTCGACCGGCCTGCCCGGCGGCATCGCCATCCCGCACTGCCGCACCACCGGGGTGGACGAGCCGACGCTGGCCTTCGCCCGGTTGAGCCCCGGGGTCGACTTCGGGGCCAAGGACGGCCCCGCGACCCTGGCCTTCCTCATCGCCGCCCCGGCGGGAGGGGACGCCACCCACCTGCAGCTGCTCACCAAGCTTGCCCGGTCGCTCGTCAAGCCGGCCTTCACCAACGCGCTGCGCGACGCGGAGGACGCCGACGAGGTCGTGGCCCTCATCAACCAGGCCCTCGACGTGGCCGGCCCCTCCTCGGCCCCGGCTGCCGCTCCGGCCTCCGGCACGCCCGACGGCACTCCCCCGGGCATTCCCGCCGGGGGCACGGCTGCCACGGCGGGAGCCGCCTCGACGGCCGGCGCCACTGCGACGGCCACCGCCCCGGCCGCCACCACGGCCACGTCGCTGGTCGCCGTCACCGCCTGCCCCACCGGGATCGCGCACACCTACATGGCCGCCGAGGCCCTCGAGGCCGCCGCCGCGCGGGCCGGGGTCGCCATCGCGGTCGAGACCCAGGGCTCGGCCGGCAGCACGCCCTTGGCGTACGAGACCATCTCCCAGGCGGGCGCGGTGATCTTCGCCGTCGACGTGGGCGTGCGCGACCGCAGCAGGTTCGCCGGCAAGCCGATGGTCAGCTCCAGTGTGAAGCGGCCGATCGACGACGCCGACGCCATGATCGCCGAAGCGCTGCGCTACGCAGCCGATCCCGCAAACGCCCCGCGGGTCGAGGGCGAGGCCTCCGCGGGAGGTGCCGACCACGGCGCTGCGGAGTCGTGGGGTGGCCGCGTCCGGCGGGTGCTGATGACCGGCGTCTCGTACATGATCCCGTTCGTCGCCGCCGGCGGCCTGTTGATCGCGCTGAGCTTCCTGCTGGGCGGCTACGAGATCGTCGGCCCCTACGGCGACATCGCCGTCAACAACGGCCTCTTCAACCTGCCCGACCCCGAGGCGCTCGGGCTCGACCACGCCCTGTTCAACTCCGGACTGATGGCGTACCTGGGGGCGCTCTTCTTCATCATCGGCAAGACCGCCTTCGCGCTGTTCCTCCCGGCCCTGGCTGGCTACATCGCCTACGCGATCGCCGACCGCCCCGGCATCGCACCGGGCTTCGTCCTGGGCGGGCTGTCCGCCAACCTGTTCAACGTGCAGACCTCCGACGGGGTCGCCTACCCGGCCACCGGGTTCATCGGGGCGATGATCGGTGGCGCCCTGGCGGGCATCGCTGCGCACTGGATTGCGAGCTGGAAGGTGCCGACCTGGGCCCGCGGGCTGATGCCGGTCCTGGTCATCCCGCTGTTCGCGTCGGTGCTGGCCGGTCTGACGATGCTGATCGTGCTCGGAAAGCCGATCTCCTGGCTCATGGACCAGCTGACCGAGGGGCTCAACTCGATGTCGGGTGGCAGCGCGATCCTCCTCGGGATCATCCTGGGTCTGATGATGGCCTTCGACATGGGTGGCCCGCTCAACAAGGTCGCCTACACCTTCGCCGCCGTCGGGGTCGGCGGCGCAGCACTGGCCAACGACGCCCCCGAGCTCCAGATCATGGCCGCAGTCATGCTCGCCGGCATGGTCCCGCCGATCGCCCTGGCGCTGGCCACCGTCCTTCGCCCCGGCCTGTTCAGCGTGGCCGAGCGGGAGAACGGCAAGGCCGGCTGGCTGCTGGGCCTGTCATTCATCACCGAGGGCGCCATCCCGTTCGCCGCAGCCGATCCGCTGCGTGTGATCCCCGGGATCATGCTGGGCAGCGCCGTGACGGGCGGGTTGTCGATGGCGATGGAGGTCAGCGTGCGGGCGCCGCACGGAGGGATCTTCGTGCTGTTCGCCGTCGAGAACGTCCTCGGCTACCTCATCGCCCTCGCGGCCGGCGTCGCCGTCGGAGCGGCCGCCGTCATCGTCCTGAAGTCCATCGGCCCCTCCGACGCCGACGTCACCACTGTCTGACCCGTTCGACCCACCCACGAAGGAGCACACATGCCCAGCAAGTCCGTCGTCGTCGGCTCGGCCGTCGGCCTGCACGCCCGTCCCGCCGCGATCATCGCCGAGGCCGCTGAGGGCCTCGACGCCGCGGTCACCATCAACGGGGTGGACGCCAGCTCGTCGCTGATGATCATGACCCTCGGGGCCGGCAACGGCGCGACCGTCGAGGTGGAGAGCGACGACCAGTCGGCGCTCGACGCGATCGCCGCCCTCGTCGAGCAGGACCTCGACGCCTGAGCACACCCCGCGTGACCCGATCGACGGGCCGGTGCCCCCTCACGGGGCGCCGGCCCGTCGTCGTACGACGGGGGGCCAGGAGGTCTGCTGGGCGCGGCGCTCGCGCAGCGCGAGGTAGACCGCGCGGACGCCGACGGCCCGCTCGAGGTGGACCATCACGGCACTGAAGAACTGGCCGCGGTAGGTCTCGTCGGTGATGGCCGCGACGGTGAAGTAGAGGCCGGAGAAGGACGCCAGGAACAGCGACACCTTCACGAGCTCGGCCGAGACGGTGGGCACGAACGGCGCGTGGTGGGTGGCGTCCAGCCCGGTCCACGCCTCCTGGACCCCCTCGTTGACGATGAGGGACCCGAAGACCAGCAGGAAGCCGAAGACCGCCGCCACGAGCACCAGCACCTGCACGGCCTGGATCACCAGCAGCACCACGATGAGGTTCCACCGCTCGTAGCCGGTGACCTGCGCATGCGCGGCGGGATCGGCAGCGGGGTCGYCGACGAGGTCGCGGCACACGCCCTCCAGGGGGGTGCCGCGGCAGGTCCGCAGCAGGAAGGCGTCGTCCACGGCGTCGTCAGCCTGGTCGACCTCCTCGGGCAGCCGCACCAGCAGGAACACGGTGCCCAGCCCGAGGAGCAGCAGCGCGGTGAGCCACAGGGTGCCGAAGCCGAGGTGCGACGTCATCTGCCAGGCCTCGGCGTTGATGAACAGGAACGCGACGAAGACCAGGAGCAGCGGCAGGGCGCGCGACGCGGTGGACAGCACCGACCCCAGGCTGGAGAGCGTGCGCTTGAGGGCCCAGCCGACGATGGGACGGGCCCGCAGGGCGGTGAGCGCGTAGGTCACCACCCCGGCTCCCGCCACGGTCAGCAGCACCGCGGGGGCCGCCGCGACCTGGCTGGACAGCCAGCCCAGCAGGCCCGCCAGGAGGGCGGCCACGACGGCGACGACGGCCAGCGCGGGGACCACCCGGCGCCGGGTCAGCGCCTCACGGGCCGCGGCCCGCTCGGAGGGGACGAAGTATGACAGCCCGTGCTCGAGGAACCAGTCCTCGGTGGCCGCCAGCGGGTCCCCCGGACGCTGGCGTGGGGTCACGGCTGCGGCTCCACGATGGTCCGCGCACGGCGTACGTCGTCGTGCATGGTCTCGATGAGCGCCTCGACGCCCTCGAACTTCACCATCCCCCGCAGTCGCTCGACGAACTCGACCTCGACCTCCACTCCGTACAGCTCGAGGTCGTCGCGGTCCAGGACGTAGGACTCGACGCGGCGCTCGCGCTCGCCGTCGAAGGTCGGGTTGGTGCCGACGCTGATCGCGGCGGGGAAGCGCTCCCCGGTGTCGCGGCGGGTGAGCCAGCCGGCGTACACGCCGTCGGCCGGGGCAGCGCCGTCGACCGGCGTGGGCACGTTGGCGGTCGGGTAGCCCAGCTCGCGGCCGCGCTGGTCGCCCTTCACGACGACGCCGCGCACGGTGAAGGAGCGACCCAGTGCCTCGGCCGCACCGGCGACGTCGCCGGTGGCGAGGCACTGGCGGACGTACGTCGAGCTCCAGACCTGGGGCCCGCCGTCGAGGGCGACCCCCTCCACGTCGAAGCCCCGCTCCGCGCCGGCCTCGCGCAGCAGCGCCACGTCACCGGCGGCCCGGGAGCCGAAGCGGAAGTTGGCCCCGACCACGACGGCCCGGGCGTGCAGCGTGCCCACGAGCGCCCGGTCGATGAACTCCTCCGGGCTCCAGCCCGCGATGTCGCGGTCGAACGGGATGACCAGCACCGCATCGATGCCGGCCTCCTCGAGGAGCCGGGCCCGGGTCTCGATCGACGCCAGGATCGGCGGCGCGTGCTCCGGCCGCAGCACCGCCATCGGGTGGGGGTCGAACGTCACCACCACGACGGTGTCGACACCGAGGTCACCGGCCGTGGCACGGGCCTGGTCCAGCACGTGCCGGTGCCCGAGGTGCACGCCGTCGAAGTTGCCGATCGTGACGACCGTGCGGCCGAGGTCGGCCGGCACGTCGTCGAAGGAACGCCAGATCTGCACGGGCCGAAGCCTACCGACGGTGCTAGCCGACGAAGACGGCCACCGGGCGGGCACCCGTGGCGGTCGGTTCGTAGAGGGCCAGGAACGTGCCGTCGGGCGCGAACAGGGCGTGCTCCCCCGCTCCGGGCAGGGCCCGGTCGAGCGGTCGTCCGAACCGCACCTGCGCGGCGGTCTCCTCGTCGAGGTCGACCGCGGGGAAGGTCGCGCGCGCCGCCTCGGCGACGGGGAGCACCGACGGGTCGTCGGCGAGGTCCTCCAGGGTGCGGGCGACCGACAGGTCGAACGGACCGACCGCCGTACGCCGCAGCGCAACCAGGTGCCCCCCGACGCCGAGCGCGGCGCCGAGGTCGCGGGCGATCGCGCGGATGTAGGTGCCGCTGGAGCAACGCACCGAGATGTCCACGTCGGCGCCCCGTACGTCGGTGACCTCGAGGTCGTGGATCGTCACCCGCCGCGCGGGCAGGTCGACGTCCTCGCCGTCGCGGACCCGTTGGTAGGCGCGCTTGCCGTCCACCTTGATGGCGGAGACGGCCGTGGGCTTCTGGTCGATCTCACCGACGAACGAGGCCAGGAGCTCTCGGACCTGCGCCTCCCCGACGCCCTCGGTCGGGGCGGTCGCGGTCACCTCGCCCTCCGCGTCGTCGGTCGTCGTCGACGCCCCGAGGCGGATCGTCGCGTCGTACCGCTTCTCGGTGAGCATCAGGTGGCCGAGAAGCCGGGTGGCGCGGTTGACGCCGAGCACCAGCACGCCGGTGGCCATCGGGTCCAGCGTGCCGGCGTGGCCGACCTTGCGGGTCCCGAGCGCACGCCGGGTGCGGGCGACGACGTCGTGCGACGTCATGCCGCCGGGCTTGTCGACGACGACCAGCCCGTCAGCGACGGGAGCGCTCACGTGTCGCCGTGCTCGTCCTCGCGCGCGTCGTCACCCCAGACGTCGTCGTCGGTGTCGAGGTCGCCCTCCTCGCGCGGCTTCTTGTAGGGGTCCTCCTCGCCGGCGTACGCCGTGCCCCGGCGGGCCGCGGCCTCCTCGTCGAGGGCCTTGGCCCGCGCGAGCACCTCGTCGAGGGCGCGAGCGCTCTCCGGCAGTGCGTCGGGGATGAAGGTCAGCGTCGGCACGATGCGCATGCCGAGCTGCTTGGCGACCTCGGAGCGGATGACGCCCTTGGCCGACTCGAGCGCAGCGGCCGTGCTCTCGCGCTCCTCGTCGGCGCCGAGGACGGTGTAGAAGATCGACGCCTGCTGGCTGTCACCGGTGACGCGGACGTCGGTGATGGTGACGAAGCCCAGGCGCGGGTCCTTGATCCGACGCTCGAGCATCTCGGCGACGATGACCTGGATGCGGTCGGCGATCTTGCGGACGCGGGGGTTGCTCATGGTTCCACTCTCTCAAACGTCGACCGGGCACCCCCGGTGCGCTCCCGGAGGCCGACGGGGCAGCTCCGTCCTCGTAGGAGGACGGAGCTGCCCGGTCACTGCTCCGGAGCACCACGAAAGTGCCCGATCAACTCGGTTGGTCAGCTGCGCGCGATCTCGCGCATCTCGAAGGACTCGACGATGTCGCCGATCTTGATGTCCTGGAAGTTCCGCAGCACCAGACCACACTCGAAGCCCTCGCGGACCTCGGAGGCGTCGTCCTTCTCGCGGCGCAGCGAGGACAGGTCGAGGTTGTCGGCCACCACAGCACCGTCGCGCAGGACGCGGACCTTGGCGTTGCGGCGGATGAGACCACCGATGACCATGCAGCCCGCGATGTTGCCGGCCTTGGACGAGCGGAAGATCTCGCGGATCTCCGCCTGACCCAGGGTCGACTCCTCGTAGACGGGCTTGAGCATGCCCTTGAGCGCGGCCTCGATCTCCTCGATCGCCTGGTAGATGACCGAGTAGTAGCGAATCTCGACACCTTCCTTGTCGGCCATCTGGCTCGCCTTGCCCTGGGGCCGGACGTTGAAGCCGATGATGATCGCGTCGGAGGCAGCGGCCAGGTCGACGTTGGTCTCGGTGATCGCACCGACACCGCGGTCGATGACGCGCAGCGACACCTCGTCGCCCACGTCGATCTTGGCGAGGGCGTCCTCGAGTGCCTCGACCGAACCGGACACGTCGCCCTTGAGGATGAGGTTGAGCTCCTGGCTCTCGCCCTTCTCCATGGAGGCCATGAAGTCCTCGAGGCTGCGGCGGACGCGGCGCTTGGCCTGCATGGCCGCACGCTCGCGCGCCTCGCGCTTCTCGGCGATCTGACGGGCCATGCGGTCGTCCTCGACCACGATGAAGTTCTGGCCCGCACCCGGCACCGCGCTCAGACCGAGCACCATCGCGGGACGCGACGGGTCAGCCTCGGTGATCTCGTTGCCGTGCTCGTCGAGCATGGCGCGGACACGACCGTGGGCCGGACCGGCCACGATCGAGTCGCCGACGCGGAGCGTTCCGCGCTGGACGAGCACCGTGGCGACCGGACCGCGACCGCGGTCGAGGTGCGCCTCGACCACGAGGCCCTGGGCGTCCTGGTCGGGGTTGGCCCGCAGGTCGAGCGAGGCGTCCGCGGTGAGCACGACCGCCTCGAGCAGCTTGTCGAGGTTGAGCCCCGCCTTGGCCGAGACGTCGACGAACATCGCGTCGCCGCCGTACTCCTCGGGGATGAGGCCGTACTCGGTCAGCTGTCCACGGACCTTGGTCGGGTCCGAGTCGGGCTTGTCGATCTTGTTGACCGCGACCACGACCGGTACGCCGGCCGCCTTGGCGTGGTTGAGCGCCTCCACCGTCTGCGGCATGACGCCGTCGTCGGCGGCGACCACCAGGATCGCGATGTCGGTCGCCTGGGCACCACGCGCACGCATGGCGGTGAACGCCTCGTGACCCGGGGTGTCGATGAGGGTGATGCGACGGTCGTTGCCGTCGACCTCGGTGTGGACCTGGTAGGCACCGATGTGCTGGGTGATGCCACCGGCCTCCTTGTCCACGACGTTGGCGTCACGCAGGGCGTCGAGCAGCTTGGTCTTGCCGTGGTCGACGTGACCCATGACGGTCACGACCGGCGGGCGGACGACCAGGTCGGACTCCTCGCCCTCGTCGGCGCCGAACTCGAGGTCGAACGTCTCGAGCAGCTCGCGGTCCTCGTCCTCGGGGGACACGATCTGGACGACGTAGTTGAGCTCCTCGCCGAGCAGCTCGAACGTCTCGTCACCCACGGACTGCGTGGACGTCACCATCTCGCCGAGCGAGAAGAGCATCTGCACGAGGGCAGCTGCATCGACGTTGATCCGCTCCGCGAAGTCGGTCAGCGACGCGCCACGCGGCAGGCGGACGGTCTCGCCGTTGCCCTTGCGGACGCGCACGCCACCCAGGGTCGGGGCGTCCATGGCCTCGAACTCCTGGCGACGGGCGCGCTTGCTCTTGCGTCCACGACGCGACGGCCCACCGGGGCGACCGAAGGCACCCTGGGTCTGGCCGCGCTGGCCGGGACGGCCACCGCCGGGACGACCGCCGCCGCTGGGGCCGAAGCCACCGGGAGCGCCACCGGGACGGCCCGGAGCACCAGCACCGGCACCGGGGCCACCGCGACCGGGGGCACCACCGCGGCTGGGGGCGCCCGGACGACCCGGGGCTCCGCCGCGACCCTGACCGGGACCACCGGGGCCGGGACGGCCGCCGGGGCCCGAGCCGAAGGCGGCCGGGGACTTGGGCATCATCGCCGGGTTGGGGCGAGGCATGCCCGGACGGCCCGGAGCGCCGCCGTCGCGCGCCGCCGCGGGACGCGGAGGACGCTGCGGGTCAGCAGGAGCCGCGTCGCCACCGGGCGCGGGCGCCGGACGGCGACCCATGCCCTGGCTGGAGGCGAACGGGTTGTTGCCCGGGCGCGGGGCGCCGGGACGGGCCGAGGGGCGCGGAGCCGGCGTCGCCGGCTTCGGCGAGGCCGACGCGGGAGCCGCGGCGGCCGGAGCCTCGGGAGCGGCCGGAGCCTCGGGGGCAGCCGGAGCC
>NZ_JBFUKA010000106.1:0-12295 GCF_056401085.1 Nocardioides sp. P4_G4 | reverse complement strand
CTCGGAAGGTGGCTGGCTCACCGCTCCCGGGCGCGCGCTCACCGCTCCCGGGCGCGCGAGCACCGCTCCCGGGCGCGGGCACCGCTCCCGGGCGCGCGAGCGCCGCTTCCGAGCGGGCGGGCGAGCTCATGGCCGCGGACCCCGCGAGCCGAGGGGTCAGCCCAGTGTCGAGCGCCGAGCGACCAGCTCGGGGTCGAAGACGACCTGTTCGTGCACGTGGGCCGGGTCGTCGGCCTCGTCGACGAGCAGCCGAGCGGCCGTACGACCGAGCTGCGCGCGGGGCTGGCGCACCGAGGTGAGCGGCACGGCCGCGGCGGCCGCGAAGTCGATGTCGTCGAAGCCCACGATGGCGAGGTCCTCGGGGACGCGGATGCCCGCGGACGTGGCCTGCTGGAGCAGCCCGAGCGCGACGAGGTCGTTGGCGCAGAAGGCGGCCGTGGGTCGTGTGCGGGCGGGCAGGCCGGCGAGGCGTTCGCCGGCCGAGCGCCCCTCGGCGACGCTCAGCGCCGCCGTGGGTACGACGAGCAGCTCGTCGTCGGCCCGCCCGGCCTCGCGCCACGCCAGGCGGGCGCCCTCGAGCCGCTCGCGCACCTGCCCCAGCGAGTCGGGGCCGCCCACGAAGGCGACCCGTTGGTGGCCACGGTCGACGAGGTGCTCGATCGCCAGTCGTCCACCGAGCACGTCGTCCACCGAGACCGTGCAGAACGCCGCTCCGGGACGGGTGCGGTCCACGATGACCAGCGGGGTGCCGCGGCGCGCGAGGTCGGCGAGGCCGGGGGAGTCGGGGTCGACCGGGGTGACCAGGATGCCCTGCACCCGCTGCTCCTGGAGGTGGGCGAGGTGCGCCGCCTCCCGGGTGGCGCGGTTGTCGCTGTTGCACAAGAAGAGCGAGAGGTCCCGGTCCTCGGCGACGTGCTCCATGCCCTGGGCGACGTCGGTGAAGAACGGGTTGGTCGCGTCGAGCATCACGTAGGCGATGGTCCGGCTGCGCCCGGCCCGGAGCTGGCGGGCCGACTCGTTGCGGACGAAGCCGAGCTCGGCCATCGCGTCCTCCACCCGCGTCCGGGTCGAGGTGCTGACGCGATCGGGGCGGTTGAGGACGTTGGAGACGGTCCCCAGCGAGACGCCGGCCAGCTGGGCGACGTCCTTGACGGACGCGCTGCGTGCGGAGCCGTCACGCGAGTCCGGCACGGGTCCCCCTTGAAACGATCGAATGACACGGGATCGCGGAGGGATGACTCCGCTCGAGCGGCACTCTAGCGCCAAAATCGCGACAAGGGGTTGACGGCTGTGACTCCCATCACTTAACGTCTCCGGCATCGGATTGAAACCTTTCAATCCATGACGAGGAGGCACCGTGACCGGCCGCACCACTCCCGTGCTCGAGCTCCGCGACGTCTCCAAGTCGTTCGGACCGGTCGTCGCCCTGCGGGCGGGCAGCCTGAGCGTCGACGCCGGGTCGATCCACGCCCTCGTGGGCGAGAACGGCGCCGGCAAGTCGACGCTGGTCAAGGTCGTCGCCGGTGTCCACCGCCGTGACGGGGGCGACTTCCTGCTCGGCGGCGAGAGCGTGGACTTCTCCTCCACCGCCGAGTCCAAGGACGCCGGCATCGCGGTGATCTACCAGGAGCCGACGCTGTTCCCGGACCTCTCGGTCACCGAGAACATCTTCATGGGCCGCCAGCCGGTCAAGACCAACCGTCGCCTCGACCAGGCCGCGATGCGCAGCGAGGCCCGGGAGATCTTCGCCCGCCTCGGCGTCGACATCGACCCACGTCGCCAGGCGCTCGGGCTGAGCATCGCCGACCAGCAGATCATCGAGATCGCCAAGGCCATCTCCCTCGACGCGCGCCTCCTCGTCATGGACGAGCCCACCGCGGCCCTGAGCGGCAACGAGGTCGAGCGCCTCTTCGCCGTGGCCCGCAGCCTGCGCGACGAGGGCCGGGCGCTGGTCTTCATCTCCCACCGCTTCGACGAGGTCTTCGCACTGTGCGACCACGTCACGGTGATGCGCGACGGCTCCTACGTCTCCACCGACCGGGTCGCCGACACCACCGAGCGCGAGATCGTGGCCCGGATGGTCGGCCGCGAGGTCGCCGAGCTGTTCCCGAAGACGCCCGCCGAGATCGGGGACGTCGTCCTCGAGGTGCAGGGCCTCACCACGGCCGGTGAGTTCCACGACGTCTCCTTCACCGTCCGCGCCGGCGAGATCGTCGGGCTGGCTGGTCTCGTCGGCGCCGGGCGCAGCGAGATCGCCCGGGCCGTCTTCGGCGTCGACGCCTACGACACGGGGTCGGTCGTCCTGGACGGCCACACGGTCCGTCCGCAGAGTCCCCGCGACGCGATCCGTGCCGGCATCGCCTTCGTCCCCGAGGACCGTCGCCACCAGGGCCTGGTCATCGACGGGTCGGTCGCCCGCAACGTCGCCTCCGTGGTCCGCGGCGGCCTGACCCGGCTCGGTCTGCTCACCACGGCCGCCGAGAACGCCGCCGCCGGCCCGTGGGCCAGCCGCCTCGAGGTCAAGACCAGCGCCCTCGACATGAAGGCCGCCACCATGTCGGGCGGCAACCAGCAGAAGGTCGTCATCGCCAAGTGGCTGGCCACCAACCCCCGCCTGCTGATCATCGACGAGCCCACCCGCGGCATCGACGTCGGCACCAAGGCCGAGGTGCACCGCCTGCTCTCCGAGCTCGCCGGGCAGGGCATGGCGATCCTGATGATCTCGAGCGAGCTGCCCGAGGTCCTCGGGATGGCCGACCGGGTGCTGGTCGTGTGCGAGGGCCGGCTGACCGCCGACATCGCCCGCGACGACGCCACCCCCGAGAACGTCATGGCCGCGGCCACCCGGTCCAGCGAGCCGAGCACCGGACCCAGCAGCACCGGACGCAGCGAGGAGACCGTCGCATGACCGCCACCCTGGTGGAGCCCAGCCGGCAGAGCCCGGCCCAGCGCGCCGTCGGCACCGTGCTCCGCTCGCGGGAGCTCGCCATCACCGTCGTCCTGCTCGCGATCCTCATCGCCGCCACCACCCGACGCCACAGCTTCGTGCTCAGCGCCGACGGCTGGCGCGACACGCTGCTCACCCCCTCGATCCTGGTGCTGCTCGCGGTCGGCCAGACGGTCGTCGTCATCACCCGCAACGTGGACCTGTCGGTGGGCTCGACGCTCGGGATCGCGGCGTACGTCTCCGGCAAGATCTTCGTGGCCAACCCGGACACCCCGGTCGTGCTCGTCTTCCTCGCCGGGATGCTCGTGGGGGCGGTGATCGGCGCCTGCAACGGCTTCCTGGTCGCGTTCTTCCGGGTGCCCGCGCTCGTGGTCACGCTGGGCACGATGTACGTCCTGCGCGGYCTGCTCACCCACCAGGCCGGGAGCGACCGGCTCACCGCGTCCGACTTCCCGGCCAACTTCGAGTCCATCGGCACCCAGCAGGTCCTGAGCATCCCGGTGCTGACGATCATCGCCGCGATCGTCCTCGCCGTCGTCGGCTACTACCTGCAGACCGCCCGTGGCGGCCGCGAGCTCTACGCCATCGGCTCCGACCCGGACGCCGCGCGGCTCTACGGGCTCAACATCGGCAAGCGGGTCTTCGGTGCCTTCGTCCTCAGCGGGGCGCTGGCCGGGCTGGCGGGCGTCTTCTTCACCGCCCGCTACGCGACCGCCTTCTCCGGCACCGGCTCCGGCATCGAGCTCCAGGCGATCGCCGCCGTCGTCATCGGCGGTGTCGCGATCTTCGGCGGCAGCGGCACGGTCTGGGGGGCCGCCATCGGCGCCGTCCTCCTGGTGACCATCAACCGCGCGCTGCCGATCCTCGGCATCAGCGACTTCTGGCAGGGCGCCGTCGTCGGCGCGCTGATCATCGGCTCCATCGTCCTGGACCGGGTGCTCTCGGTCCGCCGCGCCAACCGACTCATCGAAGCGAGGGACGAGGCATGACCACCAGCACGATCGAGGGTCAGGTGACCCGCAACTACCCGTCGTACTCCCGCAACCTGTTCGCCCGGGTGCTGCTCACCCGCGAGGCCGCGGTCTTCGCCGCGCTCGTCGTGGTCTACGTCTACGCGCTGACCAGCGTCCAGTTCTTCGACAGCCCGCTCACGACGTACAACCTGTGGAAGGAGTACGCGCCGATCCTGCTGATGGCGCTGCCGATGACGCTGATCATCGTCTCCGGCGAGATCGACCTCTCGGTCGCCAGCACCCTCGGCGTCAGTGCGGCCACGGCCGGCGTGCTCGTCAAGGAGCACGGCGCCTCGATGCCGGTCGCGATCATCGCCGCGCTCCTCCTCGGCCTCGTGCTCGGCGCGTTCAATGGCTTCCTCATCGCGTACGTCGGGCTGCCGTCCCTCGCGGTCACCATCGGGACCCTGGCCCTCTATCGCGGCCTCGCGGAGGGACTCATCCAGGACAAGCGGATCTCCGCGCTGCCGGAGGCCTGGCGCGGGTGGCCCACCGATCGCATCGGCTCGACCAACCTGCCCATGGTGGTGATCCCGGTCGTGGTCCTGGCGATCGTCTTCGGCCTGCTCCTCCACTTCACCAGCTTCGGTCGCGGGATCTTCGAGATCGGCCTCAGCTCCGAGGCCGCGCACTTCTCCGGCGTCGACGTGCGCCGCACCAAGCTGCTGCTCTTCGTCCTGAGCGGAGTCGTGGCCTCGCTCGCGGGGGTCTACGTCCTGCTCAAGTCCAACTCGGTCGCGACCGACACCGGATCCGGCTACGAGCTGCGCGTGATCGCGGCCGTGCTGCTCGGTGGCGTCTCGATCTTCGGGGGCCGCGGGGCCCTGCCCGGCGTCATCGCCGGTGCCCTGCTCATCGCGGTCCTCAACTCGGCGCTCATGCTCAGCGGGCAGGGCTCCGAGGTCATCCAGATCATCATCGGCCTGCTCCTCGTGGCCTCGGTGATCGCCTCCAGCTTCCTGCCGCGGCTCCGGGAGATCCGCCCGCACAGGACGACGGCCACCAGGCCGGACCCTTCAGCGCCGCCCGCCGGCGACGAATCCCGAAAGGTACAACCATGAACCTCACGTCCAAGCGATTCGCGGCGGTGGCAGGACTGGCCCTGGTCGCCACCTCCGTCCTCGCCGGGTGCGGAAGCGACTCCAACTCCGACTCGGCCACCGACAGCGGGAGCGGCGGTGGGGACAGCGCCACGACCGTCACCTTCCTGCCCAAGAACCTCGGCAACCCGTACTTCGAGACCTCCGACGCCGGTGGCCAGAAGGCCGTCGAGGAGTTCGGCGGCACCTACGACGAGGTCGGCCCGGACACGGCCGGTCCGGACGCGCAGGTGTCCTTCATCGACACCGCGGCCCAGCAGGGCATCAACGCCCTGGTGGTCTCGGCCAACGACACGACCGCGCTGTGCGACTCGCTCAACGCGGCGCGCGACGCCGGCACCAAGGTAGTCACGTTCGACTCCGACACCGAGGTCGACTGCCGCGACATCTTCATCAACCAGGCCACCGCCGAGGGCATCGCCCAGGTGCAGGTCGACATGATCGCCGAGCAGATCGACGACGCCGGTGAGGTCGCGATCCTCTCGGCGGCCGCCAGTGCCACCAACCAGAACGCCTGGATCGAGATGATGGAGAAGGAGCTCGCCGACAACCACCCCGACATCGAGCTCGTCGACACGGTCTACGGCGACGACGACGACCAGACGTCGTTCGACAAGACGGCCGCACTGCTGGCCGACCACCCGGACCTCAAGGGCATCATCTCGCCGACCACCGTCGGCATCGCCGCGGCGGCCCGCTACCTGTCGACCTCGGACGCCAAGGGCAAGGTCGCGCTGACCGGTCTGGGCACGCCCAACCAGATGCGTGACTACGTCGAGGACGGCACCGTCACCGAGTTCGCCCTGTGGAACCCCGAGGACCTCGGCTACCTGGCGGCGTTCGCGGCCAAGGCGCTCGTCGACGGCGACATCACCGGCGAGGAGGGCGACTCCTTCGAGGCCGGCGACCTCGGCAGCTTCGAGGTCGGCGCCGACGGCACCGTCCTGCTGGGCGAGCCGTACCGGTTCAACAAGGACAACATCGGCGACTTCGACTTCTGATCGCCCCGTCCGGGGCGGCGCCCGCGCCGTCCCGGACCCGGCACCACTGACAGGCCCACCATGAAGCGCTACTGCTTCCAGCTCCAGGTCAAGCCCGACCGCCTCGAGGACTACACCCGGGCCCACGCGGCCGTGTGGCCCGAGATGGTCCAGGCACTCGCCGACACCGGGTGGCACAACTACTCGCTCTTCCTGCGTGGAGACGGACTGCTCATCGGCTACGTCGAGAGCGACGACCTCGCGCAGGCTCAGCGGGCGATGGCGGCCACCGAGGTCAACGCCCGGTGGCAGGCCGCGATGGGCGACCTCTTCGAGGACCTCGACGTCCCGCCCGACGAGGGGTTCGTGCTCCTCGACGAGGTCTTCCACCTCGAGGACCAGCTGTCCACGCCCGAGGCCGCCCCCCGAACCAGCACCCCTCCCACCAGCAGGACGAAGGATCCGTCATGACCGTGTTCGCCGACATCGCCCCCACCCTCGGGGCGCTGGCCATCGAGGTCCCGTCGTGGGCCTACGGCAACTCCGGCACCCGCTTCAAGGTGTTCGGCAGCCCGGGGACCCCGCGCTCGGTGCAGGAGAAGATCGCCGACGCCGCGACCGTGCACCGCTTCACCGGTCTCGCGCCCACCGTCGCCCTGCACATCCCGTGGGACCAGGTCGACGACTTCGCCGCCCTCGGCGCCTACGCCAAGGAGCACGGCGTCGCGCTCGGCACCATCAACTCCAACACGTTCCAGGACGACGACTACAAGCTCGGCAGCCTGACGAACGCCGACCCGGCCGTGCGTCGCAAGGCCGTCGACCACAACCTCGCCTGCATCGAGGTGATGAACGAGACCGGCTCCCGTGACCTCAAGGTCTGGCTCGCCGACGGCACCAACTACCCGGGCCAGGGCGACATCCGGGCCCGCCAGGACTGGCTGGCCGAGGGCCTCGCCGAGATCTACTCCCAGCTGTCGGAGGACCAGCGCCTGGTGCTCGAGTACAAGTTCTTCGAGCCGGCGTTCTACCACACCGACGTCCCCGACTGGGGTACGTCGTACGCCCACTGCACGGCCCTCGGCGAGCGCGCACTGGTCTGCCTCGACACCGGCCACCACGCGCCCGGCACCAACATCGAGTTCATCGTCGCGCAGCTGCTCCGGCTCGGCCGGCTGGGCTCCTTCGACTTCAACAGCCGCTTCTACGCCGACGACGACCTCATCGTCGGTGCGGCCGACCCGTTCCAGCTGTTCCGCATCATGGTCGAGGTCATCCGAGGTGGCGGCTTCGGCCCCGACAGCGACGTCGCCCTGATGCTCGACCAGTGCCACAACATCGAGGACAAGGTCCCCGGGCAGATCCGCTCGGTGCTCAACGTGCAGGAGATGACCGCCCGCGCGCTGCTCCTCGACGCCGAGGCCCTGGCCGCGGCCCGCGCGTCCGGTGACGTGCTCGCCGCCAACGCCGTCTTCATGGACGCCTTCTACACCGACGTGCGCGGCGACCTCGCCGCCTGGCGCGAGGAGCGCGGCCTCCCGGCCGACCCGATGCGCGCCTACCTCGACTCCGGCTACCAGCAGCAGATCGAGGCCGACCGCGTCGGCGGCGCCCAGGCCGGCTGGAACTGACGCAGCCCACCCGCCCCCACCCATCTCCAGCCATCCCCACCCGGTCTCGTGACGGTCGCAGAGCGACCTCCCCGACCAGCGAAGCGAAGGACAACACCGTGAGTGACCTCAACCCCGCCGTCTCCGAGCTGGTGCAGCGCTCGAACCGCCTCGGCCAGGACCCCAAGAACACCAACTACGCCGGCGGCAACACCTCGGCCAAGGGCACCGAGACCGACCCCGTGACCGGCGAGGACGTCGAGCTGCTGTGGGTCAAGGGCTCCGGCGGGGACCTGGGCACGCTCACCCCGTCGGGCCTCGCGGTCCTGCGGCTGGACCGGATGCGGGCGCTGGTCGACGTCTACCCCGGCGTCGAGCGCGAGGACGAGATGGTCGCGGCCTTCGACTACTGCCTGCACGGCAAGGGCGGGGCCGCCCCGTCGATCGACACCGCGATGCACGGGCTCGTCGACTCGGCGCACGTCGACCACCTCCACCCCGACTCCGGCATCGCCATCGCGACCGCCGCCGACGGGGAGGCGCTGACCAAGGAGGTCTACGGGGACAAGGTGGTGTGGGTGCCCTGGCGTCGGCCGGGCTTCCAGCTCGGCCTCGACATCGCCGCCATCAAGGAGGCCAACCCGCAGGCGGTCGGCTGCATCCTCGGCGGCCACGGGATCACCGCGTGGGGCGACACCAGCGCGCAGTGCCAGAAGAACTCGCTGTGGATGATCCGCACCGCGGAGAAGCACATCACGCAGCACTCCACGAAGGATCCCTTCGGCAGCCGGCTCAAGAAGTACGAGCCGCTCGCCCCCGCCGAGCGCCGGGCCCGCGCCGCAGAGCTCGCCCCGCTGCTGCGCGGCGTCGCCTCCCAGGACCGGCCGATGGTCGGCCACTTCACCGACGAGAAGGTCGTCCTGGACTTCCTGGCCAGCCGCAACCACGTGCGCCTGGCCGAGCTCGGGACCAGCTGCCCCGACCACTTCCTACGCACCAAGGTCAAGCCGATGGTGCTCGACCTGCCCCCCACCGCGTCCCTGGACAAGGTCCGCGACCGGGTCGCTGCGCTGCACGAGGCCTACCGCGCCGACTACGCCGCGTACTACGACCGCAACGCCTCCGCGCTCGGCGGCTCGTGGCCCGCGATGCGCGGCGCCGACCCGCTGATCATCCTGGTGCCCGGCGTCGGGATGTTCAGCTACGGCAAGGACAAGCAGACCGCCCGCGTCGCCGGCGAGTTCTACACCAACGCGATCAACGTGATGCGCGGCGCGGAGGGACTCTCGACGTACGCCCCGATCGACGAGTCGGAGAAGTTCCGCATCGAGTACTGGGCGCTCGAGGAGGCCAAGCTCCAGCGGATGCCGGCCCCCAAGCCACTCGCCACCCGGATCGCGCTCGTCACCGGCGCCGCGTCCGGCATCGGCAGGGCCATCGCGACCAAGCTGGCCGCCGAGGGTGCGTGCGTCGTCATCGCCGACCTGTCGCTGGAGAAGGCGCAGGCGACCGCCGCGGAGATCGGTGGCCCCGACGTCGCCGTCGGCGTCCGGGTGGACGTGTCGGACGAGAAGGCCGTGCAGGCGATGGTGGACGCCGCGGTCCTCGCCTTCGGCGGTCTCGACCTGGTCGTCAACAACGCCGGGCTCTCGCTGTCCAAGTCCCTGCTCGACACCACCGTCGCCGACTGGGACCTCCAGCACGACGTGATGGCCAAGGGGTCGTTCCTGGTGTCGCGGGCGGCCGCCCGGGTGCTGATCGACCAGAAGCTGGGCGGCGACATCGTCTACATCTCGTCCAAGAACTCCGTCTTCGCCGGCCCCAACAACATCGCCTACTCCGCGGTCAAGGCCGACCAGGCCCACCAGGTGCGGCTGCTGGCCGCCGAGCTCGGTGAGCACGGCGTCAAGGTCAACGGCGTCAACCCCGACGGCGTCGTGCGCGGCTCCGGCATCTTCGCCGGCGGCTGGGGCGCGCAGCGCGCGGCGGTCTACGGCGTGGACGAGGAGAACCTGGGCGAGTTCTACGCCCAGCGGACGCTGCTCAAGCGCGAGGTGCTGCCCGAGCACTGTGCCAACGCGGTCTTCGCGCTCTGCGGCCCGGACATGACCCACACCACCGGCCTCCACATCCCCGTGGACGCCGGCGTCGCGGCCGCGTTCCTGCGCTGAGGACGAGGAACCAGTGGTTGAGGTGCGAGCGCAGCGAGCCTCGAATCCCCCTGTCCGCGTCGCCGCCGTCGACCTCGGCGCCTCCAGCGGCCGGGTCATGCTCGCCGAGGTCGGCCCCGGCCGGCTGCACCTCGAGCCGGTCGCGCGCTTCGCCAACACCCCGGTGCGCACGCCCGACGGCCTGCACTGGGACGTCCTGGGCCTGTACGCCGCGGCGCTGGGCGGGCTGCGCAAGGCCGTCCGGCTCACCGAGCGGGCGGGGGAGGGCCGGCTGGCCAGTGTCGGCATCGACAGCTGGGCGGTCGACTACGGCCTGCTGCGTGACGGCCGGCTGCTCGGCACGCCGTACCACTACCGCGACGAGCGGCGCTGCGTCACCGGCCCCGAGCGCGTGCACGCCACGGTGCACACCGACGACCTCCAGCGGCGCAACGGCCTGCAGTTCCTCCCGTTCAACACCGTCTACCAGCTCGCCGCAGACCCGTGGGTCCACGACGCCGACCGGCTGCTGCTGGTGCCCGACCTGTTGGGGCACTGGCTCACCGGCCGCGAGGTCGCCGAGGTCACCAACGCCTCCACGACCGGTCTGCTCGACCCGAGCTCGGGGCAGTGGGACGACGAGCTGATCGCGATGCTCGGCCTCCCGCGGAAGGTCTTCGCGGACCTGGTCCACCCGGGCGACGTGGTGGGCGACGTCTCGGCCGACGTCGCCTCCGCGCTGGGTGTGGACCGGCTGTCGCTCGTCGCGGTCGGGTCCCACGACACCGCCTCCGCGGTGGTGGGGACCCCGCTGGGCGACGACGCCTCGGCGTACCTCTCGCTGGGCACCTGGGGACTCGTCGGCCTCGAGCTGGAGTCCGCCGTGCTCACCGGTGCGGCGCGGGCGGCCAACTTCACCAACGAGGGCGGCGTCGACGGCACGGTGCGGTTCCTGACCAACGTCATGGGCACCTGGCTGCTCAGCGAGGCCATGCGCGCCTGGGACCGGACCGACCTGGCGGACCTGCTGGCCGCGGCCGCCGCCGTGGACACCGAGGTGCCCGTCTTCGACGTGCAGGACCCGCGGTTCGTGCCTCCCGGCGACATGCCCTCCCGCATCGCTGCCTGGTGCGCCGAGCACGACGTCCGGGCGCCCGCCGACGCCGCGTCCACCGTGCGCAGCATCGTCGAGTCCCTCGCCGCGGCGTACGCCACCGCGATCGAGGTGGCCGGCAACCTCGCCGGGCGCACCGTCACGACCGTGCACGTCGTCGGCGGCGGGGTGCAGAACACCCTGCTGTGCCAGGCGATCGCCGACCGCTCCGGCCGCGAGGTGGTCGCCGGCCCGGTCGAGGCCACCGCCCTGGGCAACGTGCTGGTGCAGGCCCGCGCCGCGGGCGCCGTGACCGGAGGCCTCGACGACCTGCGGGCCCTGGTCCGCGAGACCCACGACCTGCGGTCCTTCACCCCGCGGGCCCCTCGGGAGAGGATGCCGTCATGAGGGTCGCCCTGCTGGTCACCTGCATCAACGACGCGATGTTCCCCGACACCGGGAAGGCCGTGGTCACGCTGCTGCGCCGGCTCGGGGTCGACGTCGAGTTCCCCGTCGCCCAGACGTGCTGCGCCCAGCCGATGGTCAACACCGRCTACCTCGACGAGGCGGTCCCGGTGGTGCGCACCTTCGTCGACGCCTTCGCGGGGTACGACGCCATCGTCACCCCGAGCGGCTCGTGCGCCGGCTCCGCGCGCCACCAGCACTCGATCGTGGCCCGGCGCTCCGGCGACCCGGCCCTCGAGGCGGCGGTCGCCGAGACCGGGCCGAGGACCTACGAGCTGAGCGAGTTCCTCGTCGACGTGCTCGGCGTGACCGACGTCGGCGCCTACTTCCCGCACACCGTGACCTACCACCCCACCTGCCACTCGCTGCGGATGCTCGGGGTCGGTGACCGCCCCCGCCGACTGCTCGAGCAGGTGCGCGGCCTGACCCTCGTCGACCTCCCGCAGGCCGAGGAGTGCTGCGGCTTCGGCGGCACCTTCGCGGTGAAGAACGCCGACACCTCGGTCGCGATGGGCTCCGACAAGGCGCGGCACGTCCGCGAGACCGGCGCCGAGATGGTGGTGGCCGGGGACAACTCCTGCCTGATGCACATCGGGGGACTGCTCTCGCGCGAGCGCTCCGGCGTACGCACCGTGCACCTCGCCGAGGTCCTGGCGGCCACCGAGGAGTCCGAGGGGCGCTCCGACGGACCGGCCGTCGGCGCCCGGGCGGGGGAGCGGGCATGAACACCGGCACCTTCGTCGGGATGCCGGCGTTCCCCGAGGCTGCCCGGGCTGCGCTGGGCGACACCCAGCTGCGCCACAACCTCGCCCACGCCACCCGCACGATCCGCGACAAGCGGGCCCGGGTGGTCGCCGAGGTCGAGGACTGGGAGGAGCTGCGCGTCGCCGGCGCCGCGGTCAAGGAGGCCGCACTGCGCGACCTCGCCACCCATCTC
>NZ_JBFUKA010000105.1:0-12460 GCF_056401085.1 Nocardioides sp. P4_G4 | reverse complement strand
GTGTCGCCGGCGACCCTGGCGCTGCTCCTGCTCCTGCCCGTCGCGCTGGGCGAGGTGCTGGCCCCGCTGGCCGACGCCGGCGCCCTCTCGGTGCGCACCGACGCGGCGCGGGCCCGCCTCGACCGGTTGACGGCCCTCGCCCCGCTGGTGGCCGACCCCGGCGACCCCGTGCCGGTCCCGGATGCCCCGGCGCCGGTGTCGCTGGCCGGCGTGAGCGCCGGATGGGGCACCCGACCGTGCCTGCGGGGGCTGGACCTGGAGGTGCACCCGGGCGAGCGGATCGCGGTCCGCGGCCCCTCGGGCAGCGGCAAGTCGACCCTGGCGTCGCTGCTCGTGCGGCACCTCGACCCCGGTGCGGGTGCCGTGCGTCTCGGCGCCATCGACGTGCGCGACGCGACCCTCGACGACGTACGACGTCAGGTCCTCCTGGTGGGCGACGACCCGCACGTCTTCGCGTCCAGCGTCTGCGAGAACGTGCGCCTGGCTCGCCCCGACGCGGACGACGAGGAGGTGGCCGACGCCCTCACCCGGGCGCGGCTGGGTGCGTGGGTCGAGTCGCTCCCCCACGGCATGCACACGCTGGTGGGCAGTGCCGGGATCGCCGTGTCGGGCGGCGAGCGGGCGAGGATCGGCGTGGCCCGGGCCCTGCTGGCGGCTCCGCACGTCCTCGTGCTCGACGAGCCGACGGCCCACCTGGACACCGCCACCGCCCGCGAGGTGGCCGCCGTGCTCCTGGAGGAGGGGCCCGACCGCGCGGTCGTGTGGATCACCCACGGCACCGTCGGGCTCGACCACGTCGACCGGGTCGTGACGCTGGAGGAGAGCGACGGGGACGCGAGCGAGCCCGGGGACGGGAGCGGGGTCAGGCGGCCGGAGGACGGGCTCGTGGCAGCGCCAGCGTGAAGGTGCTGCCACTCCCCAGGACCGACTGGACCTCGATGCGGCCCCCGTGGGTCTCCACGATGCGTCGCGAGATCGCCAGGCCCAGCCCGGTGCCGGGGATGGAGAGCGCCTCGGGGTTGCTGGAGCGGTGGAACGCCGAGAAGAGGTGCACCTGGTCGGCCTCGGAGATGCCCATCCCGGAGTCGCGGACGTGGATGCGGACCCAGGCGGGCTCGCACTCGACCTCGACCCGCACGGTCCCGCCGCGACGGGTGTACTTGACGGCGTTGTTGACCAGGTTGTCGACCACCAGTGAGAGCTCCTCGGGGTCCCCGCTCACCGTCACCGTCTCGCAGCACGTCACCGTCTCGACCGAGACGCCTCCGGTGTCGGCGAGGTGGGCCACCAGGTCGATCGCGGAGGTGCAGACCTCGAGGAGGTCGATGTCCACCCGCACCGCGGCGAGGCGGTCCTGCACCCGGGAGTAGTCGAGGAGGTTCTGCACGAGGCGGTTGAGCCGCTCGGCGTTGCGGGCGATCGCCTCGACGGAGCGGTGCTCGTGCAGCTCCCCGAGCAGCTCGGCGTGCCCGATGATCGTGGTGAGCGGCGTCTTGAGCTCGTGGCTGATGGTCGTGATCAGCTCGCCCTTGTAGCGGTCGAGCTCCCGCAGCTCCGACACCAGCCGCTGCTCGGTCTCGAGGAGCCGGGCGCTGTGCACGCTGCGTCCGAGCTCGCGGGCGATCTCCGCGACGGCGTCGAGCTCGGCGGGCTGGAGCGGCCCGCGGGTGCCGGGGAAGCCGATCACGATGTAGCCGAGCAGCTCGAGCGCCACCCCCATCGGCGCGACGACGACGCTGGAGGCTCCGACCGGGGCCATCATCTGCTGGAGATTGGCGAGGCTGGACGGGAGGCGGTCGCACGTCTCGTCCGTCCTGTGCACCACCACCGGGTGGGGACTCGGCCACACCGACGACAGGTCGGCGCGCAGGCTGGCGGCTCCCGCGCCCGGCGGATTGGGCCGGGGATGGCCGGCGGCCACGCCGTTGGCCATGTCCTCGTCGGGATAGCACCGGATCCACACCTGGGTCGCGCCGAGCCCTCGGTGGACCGCCTCGCAGGCCTCCTCGAGGATCGCGTCCAGCCCCAGCTGGCTGCCGGCCTGCGCGACCTCCTTGACCGTCGACCCGAGGCGCACCTGCTCGGCCAGCTGCTCGCGCTGCTGGGCGTTGCTGAGCGCCAGTCCGGCCTGGACGACGAACATCTCCAGCAGCTCCCGCTCGTGGCGCGAGGGGATCCGGTTGTCCGGCGGCAGGTCGACCGCCATGTTGCCCAGCAGCATCCCGGTGGCGGAGTAGAGCGGCGCGTAGAGCGCGTCCTCGGGGTGCCAGGCCAACGGGTCGTCGGCCGGCTCGTAGTCGGGGATCCACGCCGCGCTGAGGCGCGAGGTGTCCATCCGCCCGTGCGGGACGAAACGCAGGATGCCCCAGCGGTCGGCCTGGCGGAACTCGTCGAGGATCTCCGAGGCCGGCGTACGCCGCCCCAGGATCTGGCGGCGTACGTCGTCGGGGCCGGCGACGGCGGTCATCACGAGCGTGTCGCCCTCGAGGCGCGCGATGGCGGCGACGCCGTACCCGAGGACCTCGCAGACGCCGTGGACGATCTCCTCGAGCACCTCGGCGGTGTCGGTGGAGGAGTTGACGCGGCGGACGAGCTCGGAGAGACGCTGCAGGGCAGGGACCGGCCCCTCGGGCACGCCCGGCGCCTCCTCGTCCGCCGCCGCCGACACTCTCAGGCCTCGATGACGACCGGGATGATCATCGGGCGTCGGCGGTGGGCCTTGTTGACCCAGCGGCCGACGACGCGACGGACGGTCTGCTGCAGCTGGTAGGGGTCGACGGTCCCGTCGGCCACGGCCTTGTCGATCGCGTCGATGATGCCGGGCTTGATGGCGTCGAAGATCGAGTCGTCCTCGGCGAACCCGCGGGCGTGGATCTCCGGGCCGGAGGACACCTTGCCGGTGACCGAGTCGACGACCACGATGACGGACAGGAAGCCCTCCTCGCCGAGGATCCGGCGGTCCTTCATGGACGTCTCCGAGACCTCGCCGATCGTCGTGCCGTCGACGAACACGTAGCCGCAGTCGACCTTGCCGGCGATCGTCGCGACGCCGTCGACGAGGTCGACGACGACGCCGTCCTCGGCCATCACGACTCGCTCGCGCGGGACGCCGGTGGCCACGGCCAGGTCGGCGTTGGCGCGCATGTGGCGGATCTCGCCGTGGATGGGCAGCACGTTGCGGGGCTTGACGATGTTGTAGCAGTAGAGGAGCTCGCCGGCGCTGGCATGGCCGCTGACGTGGACCAGGGCGTTGCCCTTGTGCACGACGTTGGCGCCCCAGCGGGAGAGTCCGTTGATGACGCGGTAGACGGCGTTCTCGTTGCCGGGGATCAGCGAGCTGGCCAGGACGACCGTGTCGCCCTCCTCGAGGTGCACGAACGCGTGGCTGCGCTGGGCGATGCGGCTCAGCGCGCTCAGCGGCTCGCCCTGCGAACCGGTGGAGATCAGCACCTGGCGCTCGGGCGGCAGGTCGGCGAGCTCCTTGGCGTCGACCAACACGCCGGCGGGCACGTGGAGGTAGCCGAGGTCCTTGGCGATGGCCATGTTGCGGACCATCGAGCGACCGACGTAGGCGATCTTGCGGTTGTTGGCGACCGCGGCGTCGATGACCTGCTGGACGCGGTGCACGTGGCTGGCGAAGCAGGCCACGATGATGCGCTGCGCCGACTTGTGGAACACCCGGTCCAGGATCGGCGCGATGTCCTTCTCCGAGGTGGTGAAACCGGGGACCTCGGCGTTGGTCGAGTCGGTCATGAAGAGGTCCACGCCCTCGTCACCGAGGCGGGCGAACTCGTTGAGGTCGGTGATCCGGCCGTCCAGCGGGAGCTGGTCCATCTTGAAGTCGCCGGTGTGCAGCACGACGCCGGCGCCGGTGCGGATCACGACGGCGAGCGCGTCGGGGATGGAGTGGTTGACCGCGACGAACTCGAGCACGAACGGCCCGAACGTGATGGTCTCCCCCTCCTTGACGACGTGGTGCACCGTCTCCTTGAGGCGGTGCTCGCGCAGCTTGGAGCCCAGCAGGGCCAGCGTCAGCTCGGAGCCGACCAGCGGGATGTCGCCGCGCTCGCGCAGGAGGTACGGCGTGGCGCCGATGTGGTCCTCGTGCCCGTGGGTCAGGACCAGCGCCTCGACCTTGTCGAGGCGGTCCCGGATGGAGTCGAAGTCGGGGAGGATCAGGTCGACGCCGGGGTGGTGGTCCTCGGGGAACAGGACGCCGCAGTCGACGATCAGCAGGCGGTCGGCGTACTCGAAGACGGTCATGTTGCGGCCGACCTCGCCGAGGCCGCCGAGCGGGATGACGCGCAGGGCGCCTTCGGCCAGCGGCGCAGGGGTGGACAGCTCGGGATGGGGGTGGCTCAAGGTTCTCCTCAGATCAGTTCGGACGCGACCAGCCCGGCACGCAGGGCCGAGACCTCGTCGTCGTCGAGCGCAACGAGYGGTCCGCGCACGTTGCGGTTGTCGAGCACGCCGAGCAGCTGCAGCGCAGCCTTGGCGGTTGTTGCTCCGTAGTTGGGGACGCCCATGACGGCGTCGAAGGCCGGCAGCAGCCGGGTGTACGTCGCGAGCGCGGCGTCGAGGTCGCCGCCGAGGAACGAGTCGATCATCAGCTTCAGCTCGTCGCCGGCGGCGTGGCCCACGACGCTGACCAGCCCGCAACCGCCACTGCTCAGGATGCCGAGGGTGTTGGCGTCGTCGCCGCTGTAGACGGCGTAGCCGAGCTGGACCAGGCGCGCCGTCTGGGCCAGGTCGCCGACCGCGTCCTTGACGCTGTTGACGGTGCCGATCTCGAGGGCGCGCTCGTAGGTCTCGCTCGCGATGCTCGTGCCGGTGCGTCCGGGGACGTCGTACAGCATGACCGGCACGTCGGTGGCCCCGGCGACCGTGCGGAAGTGGTGCAGCACGCCGTCCTGGCTGGGCTTGTTGTAGTAGGGCGTCACCAGCAGCAGCCCGTCGGCGCCGATCTTGGCGGCCTGCTCGGCCAGCTCGACCGAGTGCGCGGTGGCGTTGGTGCCGACGCCCGCGACGACGCTGCCGCGGTCGCCGACGGCGTCCTTGACCGCCTGCAGGATGCGACCGTCCTCGGCCACCGTGGTGGTCGGCGACTCGCCGGTGGTCCCGCTGACGACGACGCCGTCGTGGCCGTGGTCGAGCAGGTGGACCGCGATCGCCGCGGTGGCCTCCAGGTCGACCTCTCCGTCGTCGGTGAACGCCGTCGCCATGGCAGTCAACAGGCGCCCGAACGGTGCAGCGGAGGTCATGGGGTCAGGCTACCGCGAAGGTGCTCCCATCCCGTCCCTCGCCACGGGGCAGCCCTGCTCACGCCGTCGCCGCCTCGACGAGCTCGGACACCAGTCGGAGCCCGTGGCGCTCGAACGGCCCGTCACCCACGGCCAGCGCCCACGTGGCGGTGCCGACCGCCTCGCGCACCATCTGCGCGAGCCACACCGGATCATCGCGGAGGTCGGCGCCGTACCCCTGCGCGAACTCGCCGGCGAGCGACGGTCGTGCCGGCCACTCCCGTCCCGCGAGACGGCACACGTCGCTGGCCGCCGGGCGCCAGTCGAACCTGCCGAGGTCGATGACGCGCAGGGTGCCGCCCGAGTCCACCATCCAGTTGCGTGGCGACCAGTCACCGTGGGTCGGGACGAGATCGACGGCCGGGGCGTCGTACGCCGTCAGCCAGCTCCTCAGCCAGTCGACGTGCAGGGGCGGGATCCGGTGCGGCCGGTCCAGGAGTGCCAGCGTGTGGTCGCGTTGGACGGCCTCGAACTCCTCGTCGAGCCGTGCCCCCTGCCGGTGGAACGACGCCAGGGCCGCACCCGCCTGCCGGTGCACGGCCGGATCGCTCTCGGCCGGGGTGTCCCTCGCCAGACGGCCCGGGACGTGCGTGACGACCAGCAGGTTGGCGTCGCGGTCGGCATGCACCAGCCCGGGGCCGAGGCCGCAGTCGGTCCACACGGGGCACGTCTCGTAGCCCGTGATCTCGCGCCCGATGTGGCGATTGCCCGGACCTGCCGCCTTGACGACGAGGTCCGTGGAGCCGTCGTGCACGTGCAGGACCACGGTGTTGACGAGACCCCAGCTGAGGTCTGCACGAGGGGTGAGGCCCTGGGGGAAGCGCCGCTGGAGCGATGACTGTTGTGCGTCGGAGAGGGATGCGAGGTCCACGCGGGTCGACCGGTCCCGCTACTGGAAGGACACGAACCGGACGTCGCGCAGGCGGCGTACCTGGCGGGCTCGCATCCGGGGCTGGTCCTCGTCGTAGAAGAGCTTGAAGCCCATCGTGAACTTCCGCGGCCGGGCCACGTCGGCGTACGTCGCGAGCTTGGTGGCGGGGCTGCCGAAACCGTCGACGTGCTGGACCATGGCGAGCCCCGGCCGGGCGCGGACCTTGGCGATGTCGGGCACCATGCCGCGGGTGAACTGGTGGACCACGAAGAGCTTCTCGGGCAGCCCATTGGACGCGGTGAGGCGGGCGAGCCAGCCCRCGGTCCGGTTGATCTCCTTGGCGCGGACGCTGCCGATGACCTGGCCGGGAACCTCCGTGGGGCCGACGCGCCACTCGGGGTCGAGCGCCAGGCCGACCCACGGGTCCTGGAGCGCCCACTCCCACCGCTTGGCGGTCTCGAGGAAGTCGCTGCGACCGGGCTGGAGGTCGAGCAGGAGCAGCGCACCGTTGCGGTGGGCGGCGTCGATGTAGGACTGGACGTAGCTGTGCAGGATGTCGTGGCTGTGGTCCCCGGCAGCGTTGGGGTTGTCGGCGCCGTCGGCGACGGTGACCACGAGCTCGTAGACCGGCATCAGGGTCTCGCCGCGCTGCACGAAGGGCTTGCCGGCGCGGGTGATCTTCGTGAAGGCCTTGTCCGGGTCGGTCTCGCCGAGGACGCCGAGCGTGGAGCTGTTGGCGGTGCCGTAGTAGGCGGTGAGGAAGCGCTTGCGGGCGAAGACCTTGGTGCCGCCGCCCGGAAGCCTGCTGACCTGCCGGTACGACGCCTGCTCCTGCTCCTGGTCCGGCGAGGCGCCTCCCCCGTTGCTGTCCGCGACGCTCGGCGGAGCGACCGCCACGAGCAGCAGGCAGGCCAGCGCCTGGGTGAGCAGCACAGCAACGAATGTCCGAGACCCCCGAGTCATGGCGTCAGGGTACTCATGACGGGGCTCGATGTGGCTGCGGCTCGAGCCCCGGTGTGGCGGAGGCGACGGCGCTGACAGGGGTGTCGTGCGCGGGATGTCGGTACGGACGCCTAGGGTCGTGGACGTGAGCAGCCGATGAGCAAGATGGACAACCTCCGCGCGATGCGGGAGGCCAAGTACGCCGCCAACGCCAAGCGCACGGCCCCGGTCAAGGGCGCCGCGGGCGCCACGCCGGCGAAGGCCACCGCCCCGGTGGCCCCCGTGGCCCCCGCCGCTGCGAAGAAGCCCGCAGCCGCGCCCTCCGCTCCCCCGGACGAGACGACCGACGCCGAGCCGGCCCTGTGCGGCCACCGCAACATGAGCGGGCGCACCTGCACCCGCGAGGCCGGACACGCGGCCAAGAGCCACCGCTACTCCTGACCGGGTGGAGCACGACAGCGTGGGTCACCTGGTGTGGATTGATGCGCTCATCAGCACGGCCCAGGTCGGAGTCACCCAGAATGGGTGATAGGACAGGGAGCGCCGTGAGTCATCGTTGATGCTTCCAATCGCTTGTTCAGGGGCCCGACCCCTACATGAACAGGATCATCTCTGATCTCGGGTCGTGCTCCTCCTTTGATGCGTGGGAGGCAGTCATGACGTGGGTCAAGAGATCTAGGACCGGGATCTTGCTCGGTGTTGCACTGAGTGGCGCAGGACTGGTCGCCGTTACCGCACTGGTGCCAAGTGGAGCCGCGAGCTCGCCGCATGCACGCGCTGCAGCACCGCAGGGGCAGTATGTCCGTGCGTGCCCACAGCGGACCGGACCTGCTGAGTCCATCGGCGATCTCAACGTCCGCCTTGGCAACGACTGTGCCGCGGGTGAGAAGCCGCTCAAGCTCGCTCTGTGGCCCGCCACGGGCAAACAGGGCCCCCGGGGCCCTCAGGGCGCCCCGGGTGCCCAAGGCCCGCGGGGCCCAGAGGGCGCACGGGGTCCAGAGGGCGCACGGGGTCCAGAGGGCGCACGGGGTCCAGAGGGTCCCCAAGGGCCACCTGGCACCGCCGCCAACGCCGAGTACGGGGTGGCGAACATCTATGTAAGCAGGGGCGGTGCCGAGCCGGCGCGGTTCGCCACCTTCTCGACAGAGCTGGGCTCGCCGGTCGGTTCCACCACGGGGGGCCAGTTCCGCTTCAGCTGCGCACCGGCTCAAGCGCCTTGCAAGGTGTCCTGGGGCGCCGCGGTGATCTCCCAGCGTTCCGGGACCTCGTTGGTCTACCCGCGGATCACCATCCACAAGGAAAGCGGCTCCGCCCTCGGGCAGCCCATGACCTTCTGCGAGTACGCCGACGGAGCCAACAACAATCTCGGTGCGGCGAGAGTGCAACGGGTGCCAAGCGTGCAGGCCGGGYGGTCTGCGATCCGGGAACCGCAAGGCCTCGGCGTTGGGGGATCGCTCGACTGTGGCGCAGGCCAACCCTTCAGCCAGAGGGTCACCGAGATCTGGGTGCCCGCCGCGTCCCAGAGCAACGCAAGCAACTTCTACGACGTATGGGTGACATTGACCTTCCTGTGATCGAAGCGGTTGAAGACTTCGCACCAGCGAGTCCCGACAATCCGCCCCCTGAATCGGCCCCGTACGACCGACATGTGGACGGGCTCATACTCGTTCCATGGCCTACGACGAAGCTCTTGCCGCCCGCGTCCGCGACGAGCTCGGCGGCGAGCCCGGGGTCACCGAGAAGAAGATGTTCGGCGGGCTGGGGTTCATGGTCGAGGGACACATGGCGGTCGCAGCGAGCAGCAGCGGCGACCTGATGGTGCGCGCCGACCCGGCGACGTCGCAGGCATGGGTGGACGGCGAGGCCGTCCGGCCGATGGAGATGCGCGGCCGCCCGATGAACGGCTGGCTGCTGGTCGCGACCGAGGCACTCGCCGACGACGCGACCCTGGCCACGTGGGTCGAGCGGGGCACGACCTACGCCCGGTCGCTCCCACCGAAGGCGTAGCGCTCCCACCAGACCCAGTCGAGCCCGAGGTCGGGCCGTGCGACGCGGCGTACCTCGCGCCACTCCTCGAGCCCGAAGACCGGGTAGGCGGCGTCCCCGCACGGCGAGAGGTGCACCTCGGTCAGCACCTGGTGGGTGGCGTGCGGCAGCGCGGCCTCGTAGACCTGCGTCCCGCCCGCGACCACGGTGTCCCCCGGCAGCGTCGCCGCCAGCGCCAGGGCCTCGGGCAGCGAGTGGGCGACGTGCACGCCCTCGAAGCCGGGGTCCCAGTCCACCGAGCGCGTCAGCACCACCGTCGTCCGACCCGGCAGCGGCCGGCCGATCGAGTCCCAGGTCGCCCGGCCCATCAGCAGGGTGTGGCCGAGGGTGACCTCCTTGAAGTGCGCGAAGTCCTCGGGGATCCGCCACGGGATCGCGCCGTCGGCGCCGATGACGCGGTTGTCGCCGTACGCCGCCACCATCACGACCCGCGCGTCCTGCGGCTCGATCGGCTCAGACGGCAACGGGGGCCTTGATCGCGGGGTGCGGGTCGTAGCCCTCGAGCGTGATGTGCTCGAGGTCGAAGCCGTCGATGGTCGTCACCGACGGGTCGAGGACCAGCGTCGGCAACGGCCGCGGCTCACGCGTCAGCTGCAGGCGGGCCTGCTCGACGTGGTTGGAGTAGAGGTGCGCGTCGCCGATCGTGTGCACGAAGTCGCCGACCTCGAGACCGGTCACCTGGGCGACCATGTGGGTGAGCAGGGCGTACGACGCGATGTTGAACGGCACGCCCAGGAAGACGTCCCCGCTGCGCTGGTAGAGCTGGCACGAGAGCCGGCCCGGCCCGGAGTCGGACGGTGCGACGTAGAACTGGATGAGCGTGTGGCACGGCGGCAGTGCCATGTCGGGCACGTCGGCGACGTTCCAGGCGCTGATGATGTGGCGGCGGCTGTCGGGGTTGGTGCGGATCTGGTCGATGACCTGCGCGACCTGGTCGACGTGACGACCGTCGGGCGTCGGCCACGAGCGCCACTGGTAGCCGTAGATCGGACCCAGGTCGCCGTCGGCGTCGGCCCACTCGTCCCAGATCGAGATGCCGCGGTCGTGCAGCCACTTCACGTTGGTGTCGCCGCGCAGGAACCACAGCAGCTCGCCGAAGATGCTGCGTGTGTGCACCTTCTTGGTGGTCACCAGCGGGAAGCCCTCGCGCAGGTCGTAGCGTGTCTGGTGACCGAAGACCGACAGGGTGCCGGTGCCCGTGCGGTCGTCCTTCGCCACGCCGTCGTCGAGCAGGCGCTGGAGGAGGTCGAGGTAGGACTGCATGACGACAGGCTAGTCGCCGAGGTCGACCTCGCCCACGATGCGGGAGACGGTGTCCCCGCCGACCCACACGGCGTCTCCCGTCCGGGACACGTGCACCCGCCCGGCCCGTCCGATCGCGGTTCCTTGGGCAGCGACGTACGACGAGGGCAGCGCGCCGCCGGCCAGCCACTGCCCGATGCCGGCGTTGAGGGAGCCCGTGACCGGGTCCTCGGTCACACCGAGGCCCGGGCAGAAGGCCCGCACCTCGCACGCGGTGTCGCCGTCCCCGCGCGGGCCGACCACGCCGATGTCCATGCCGTCGAACTCGTGCCAGGCCGGTTCGAGCGCCAGCACCGCGTCCGCGGACTCCAGGAGCACCCCGACCCACCCGGGGCCGTTGTCGATCCACGCGCTGTCGACCACCTCGTCGCGACCGATGCGCAGCGCGTGGACGATCCGGTCCAGGTCCACCTCGGACACCGGCCCGCTCCGCACCAGGGGCGGCGCCTCGAAGGCGAGCCGGTCGCCGCGGCGTACGGTCACGAGCCCCGCCCCGCACTCCTGCACCACGACCCCGTCGGTGGCCGGCACTCCCCCGGCCTCGAGCCACGCGTGGGCGGTGCCCAGGGTCGGATGGCCGGCGAACGGCAGCTCGGCGTCCGGGGTGAAGATCCGCACCCGGTAGTCGGCACCCGGGTCGGTGGGCTCGAGCACGAACGTCGTCTCGCTCAGGTTGGTCCAGTGCGCGAAGGCGCGCATCTGCGCGTCGGTGAGGTCGTCGGCGCCGTGCACGACGGCGACCGGGTTGCCCCGCATGGGCTCGTGGGAGAAGACGTCGACCTGGCGGAAGGAGCGCATGGGGTCACGCTAGCGATCCGGTCGACGCTCAGCGCAGCCGCGCTCCGGACTCGACCAGACGGTTGACGCACCCGCCGTCGCGGCAGACCAGGAAGACCCGGCGCCCGGTCTCCGAGAGTCGCACGTAGGTGCCGGCCTGCGGGTTGGTGCTGTAGAGCTCGACCAGGTGCAGCGTCATGCCGTCGGGCGCCGACACCGACTGGATCAGCTTCGCGTTGCCGCCGAGGTCCGGCGGCGGCACGTCCGCCTCCGGGGCGAAGTCGACCTCTCCCTCGTACGACGACACGTCGCCGTCGGCGTCCACGCGCTGCACCTCCCCGTCCCGGCGCACGATCACCCCGTCGCCGTCGGCGACGAAGGACCCGAGGCCGGGCAGGGTCACCCGCACCTCGGGGAGGTGGAGGTCGGTGCCGTCGTACCAGGGCACGGGCAACGGGTTGTACTCCTCGGTGACCGCCGGCGGCTGTGGTCGCAGGGACCAGAGCACCGCGGCCACCACGACCAGGAGCAGCACCCCCAGGGCACGCAGGCCGATCCGCCGTCGCCGCGGTCGGTCCAGCTCGAGGTCGATGAGCTCGCGGACGCGTGTCTCGACGTCGTCCTGACGCTCGAGGCGCGCCCAGCCACGGCGGCACCGGGCCAGGGCGCGGTCGACCGCGGCCTCGACGACCGGCCCGCCCCCGCGCTCGGCGACCAGCAGGTCACGTCGTGCCGCGACGAACGCGCGGTGTCCCTCGTGGGTCGGCATCCACACCTCCGGCACGGGTTCGGCGCAGGACCCGCGCCGGATGGGTCAGGCGGTCACGACCGGGTCGTCACGAGGGAGCGGTCGCGTGCGCGATCGCGGCCCGGACGCCGAAGACGAGCTCGTCGCCGTCGCGCCAGGGAGCGCTGGCGTCGCGGAAGGCCCCGCGCATGCGCTCCTGCACCTGGGCGGACTGCGCACGCCAGGTCACCCCGAAGTTGCCCACCCTGGTCGCTCCGGCCCAGAAGTCGGCGGCCCGCACGCGCCAGTCCCACTCCGTGGTGCCCACCTCGACGACGTCGAGCCCGGCCTCGGGTCCTTCGTCGCCGACGGCGACGGGGTGATCGTGCGCCGGGACGGGGAGGTGCAGCGCGTGGACGCCGACGGCGACGTGTCGTCGTACGAGGGAGAGGTCGACTTCGCCCCGGAGGCGGACGTGCCGCCGCCGGACCTCGG
>NZ_JBFUKA010000104.1:0-12467 GCF_056401085.1 Nocardioides sp. P4_G4 | reverse complement strand
CATGGGCCTCGCGGTCGCCACCACCACGGCCGAGGGCGAGCCCGCCAACGGCAAGGGCCGGGCGAGCCTCGAGAGCCTCACCGGTGCCGACCTGGTGACCGCACCGGGTGCGGTCGATCGGCGGGCGCCGCTCGTGCTGGTGGTCGTGGGCGACGCGCCGGCCGCCGAGGGCGGTGCCGCGATCCTGTCGGGCATCGTGGCCGGGCTCGACCGGGCCGCGGCGGGCGTCGTGGTCGTCGGGGACACCGCCGACGGTGGCGACGGCCAGCTCGGCCGCCTGCGCGCCGAGCCCGTGTCGGCGCAGGTCGCGACCGTCGACGGCGTCGACACGTCCGCCGGTCGGGTGACCTCGGTGCTGGCGCTCGCCCGGGCGCTGACCACGCCGGGAGGGTCCTTCGGCGTGTCCGGTGCCGACGGCCCGGTCCCGCTCGGGTAGGCTAGAACCCCGTGAAGAACCGGACGCCGACCAAGCACGTATTCGTGACCGGAGGCGTCGCCTCCTCGCTCGGCAAGGGGCTCACCGCCTCGAGCCTCGGAGCACTGCTCAAGTCGCGCGGCCTGCGCGTCACGATGCAGAAGCTCGACCCCTACCTGAACGTCGACCCGGGGACGATGAACCCGTTCCAGCACGGTGAGGTCTTCGTGACCGACGACGGGGCCGAGACGGACCTCGACATCGGCCACTACGAGCGGTTCCTGGACACGAACCTCAACCAGATCGCCAACGTGACGACCGGGCAGGTCTACTCCTCGGTCATCGGCAAGGAGCGCCGCGGTGACTACCTCGGCGACACGGTCCAGGTGATCCCGCACATCACCAACGAGATCAAGGACCGGATCCTCGCGATGGGCGGCGAGGAGATCGACGTCGTCATCACCGAGGTCGGCGGCACCGTCGGCGACATCGAGTCGCTGCCGTTCCTCGAGGCCGCGCGCCAGACCCGGCACGAGATCGGTCGGGAGAACTGCTTCTTCATCCACGTCTCGCTGGTGCCCTACATCGGCCCGTCGGGAGAGCTCAAGACCAAGCCGACCCAGCACTCGGTCGCGGCCCTCCGCTCCATCGGCATCCAGCCCGACGCCATCGTGTGCCGCGCCGACCGCGACCTGCCGGAGGGCATCAAGCGCAAGATCGCGCTCATGTGCGACGTCGACGACGAGGCGGTCGTCACCTGCGCCGACGCGCCGTCGATCTACGACATCCCGAAGGTGCTGCACCGCGAGGGCCTCGACGCCTATGTCGTACGTCGCCTGGACCTGCCGTTCCGCGACGTCGACTGGACCGTGTGGGACGACCTGCTGCGCCGGGTGCACCACCCGCAGGAGGAGGTGACCGTCGCCCTGGTCGGCAAGTACATCGACCTGCCCGACGCCTACCTCTCCGTCGGCGAGGCACTTCGCGCGGGCGGCTTCGCCCACGAGGCCAAGGTGAACATCCGCTGGATCGCCTCCGACGAGTGCCAGACCCACGAGGGCGCGCACAAGCACCTGCACGACGTGGACGCGGTCTGTGTCCCCGGCGGCTTCGGCATCCGGGGTCTCGAGGGCAAGCTCGGCGCCCTCACCTACGCCCGCACCAACGGCATCCCGACCTTGGGCCTGTGCCTGGGCCTGCAGTGCATGGTCATCGAGTACGCCCGCAACGTCGCAGGCATCGAGGGTGCGGCCTCCACCGAGTTCGACCCCGACACCGCGGCCCCGGTCATCTCGACGATCGAGGAGCAGAAGCAGTACGTCGAGGGCGCCGGCGACCTGGGCGGCACGATGCGCCTCGGCCTCCAGCCCGCCGACCTGACGGTCGGCAGCGTGGTGCACGCGACCTACGGTGCCGACCGCGTCGAGGAGCGGCACCGGCACCGCTACGAGTTCAACGACGCCTACCGCGGGCAGCTCGAGGGGGCCGGGCTGGTCTTCTCGGGCCGGAACCCCGACAACGGGCTGGTCGAGTTCGTGGAGCTGCCGGCCGACGTGCACCCCTACTACGTGGCCACCCAGGCGCACCCCGAGCTGCGCTCGCGTCCGACCCGCCCGCACCCGCTCTTCGCCGGTCTCGTGGGCGCGGCGATCGAGCGGCAGCGCGAGCTGCGGTTCCCCATCGACGAGGAGCTGCGGCGCATCGACGCCGACGAGGAGGTGCCCGCCCCCTAGTCGGGGCGGGCACCGCCCGTCAGGGCCGCGCCGCGGGCGTCGGCCTCACAGCTGGCGAGCCTGCAGGATCCGCGCCTGAACGAAGGTGTTGGACCTGAGCTGGTTGCGCGCGTAGGCGCTCAGCGACTCGTCCTCGGACGCGACCCGCGCGGCCGCCAGGAACTCCTCGTTGCCCACGCCCAGCGGGTACATCGCCCGGATGACCAGCCCCTGGTTGAGCAGCCCGCCCTTGAGCGAGCGCAGCTCGTCGAGGTAGCGCATCGCGAACGGGGCCAGCAGCTCGCTCTGGCCGGGTCGCCAGAAGGTGGCGCCCAGGACCAGGGTCTCGCGACTCGCGGGGACGGTGTAGTGGACGAAGAACGCGTCCCAGACCTCCTGCTTGGACTCCAGGTCCGGCCGGGCGGCCAGCACGTTGAGCCGGCGGGTGTGCGCGTCGGGGTCGGGGTCGGAGTCCAGCAGGCGCTGCACGGCGTCGGCGTCGTAGTCGCCGAGCTCGGCCCGGCGCACGGCGATGCGCCACGCGAGGTCGTTGTCGGCGGACGCCGCTGCCGCCTCCTCGAGGACTCGCCAGTGGGCCTCGGTGGACGCCGAGCCGGCCAGTGAGCGCAGCGCGGGCTGGCGGTGCAGGTCGGAGTCCGCGAGCGCCATCGCCGCGTCGGCGAAGGCCGCCAGGAGGGCCGGGGCCTCGTCCTGAGGCGCCCACCGGTCGGCGAACTGCATGCCCATGGCGAGGAACGCCTCGACCAGTGCGGGGCTGGACTCGGACGCCAGGCCGCGGGTCATGGCGCCGGCCGCGACCCGGGGCGCCAGCTCGCCGAGGAGCAGGAGCTGGGAGGCGGTGCCGACCACCAGGGCCCGCGACAGCGGGTCGGGCAGGTCGGCGACGTGCTCGAACATGAGCCGGCGCGACTCCTCGTCCGGCCGGACGGCCGCGAAGGTGAGGTCCCCGGCGTTGACCAGCCGCAGGGCGCCGTCCGGGAGGTCGACCGCGACCTCGGGGGTGGTGAGGACGACCGGCGTGGTGCCGGTGGCCTCCAGGGCTCCGTCGACGACGGCGTACGACGCGATGTCGACGCGGTGGGGACGCGGCGGCTCGGCGTCGGGGGAGGTGGCGACCAGGACTCCGTCCTCGAGGCTGAGGACGTCGGTGCCGGCCCGGTCCAGCCAGGCGCGGGTCCAGTCGCCGAGGTCGCGCCCGGCGGCCTCGCCGAAGGCGGTCATCAGGTCGGAGAGCACGGTGTTGCCCCACGAGTGCCGCGCGAAGTAGGACTGCAGGCCGGCGACGAAGGCGTCCTCGCCGATGAAGGCCGCGAGCTGGTGGAGCACGCCCTGGCCCTTGACGTAGGTGATGGCGTCGAAGTTGGCCATCGCCTCCGACACGTCCGCGACCTCGCCGCGGATCGGGTGGGCGGCCGGGCCCATGTCCATCTCGTAAGCGGTGCGCTTGAAGAGCGCGAGGAAGCTCGACCAGATCTCGGTGAACTCGCTGGCGTTGGCGAGGCCCCAGTTGGCCGCCCAGGACGCGAAGGCCTCGTTGAGCCACAGGTCGTCCCACCAGCGCATCGTCACCAGGTCGCCGAACCACATGTGCGCCATCTCGTGGAAGACGAACTCGGCGCGCACCTGGCGCTGCTGGTGGGTCGGGGGCGTGCGGAACAGCTGGGCGTCGCCGTAGGTGACGCACCCCCAGTTCTCCATGGCCCCGCCGAGGTTGGGCACGAAGACCTGGTCGTAGCGCTCCTGCGGGAACGGGACGCCGAACTTCTCCCCGAAGAACGCCAGGCCCTGGCGGGTCAGGGTCACCAGCTCCTCGAGGTCGCGCTCGAGGTGGGGGCGCAGCGACTGGCGGCAGTAGAAGCCGAGGTCGTAGCCGTCGTGCTGCTGGCGGACCTCGTGGAAGGGGCCGGCGTTGACCACCACGACGTACGTCGACAGCGGCGGCGTGTCGGCGAAATGCCAGACCCGCACGTCGTCGGTGTCGGCGCCCTCCACGGTGTCGGGCGCGGAGTTGGAGGTGACGGTCCAGGCGGCAGGCGCCAGGACGGTGAAGCGGTGCGGGGCCTTGAGGTCGGGCTGGTCGAAGCAGGCCCACAGCCGGCGGGCCTCGTCGGTCTCCAGGCTCGTCCAGACGTAGACGAGCTTGTCGGTCGGGTCGACCGTGCGCAGGATGCCCTCACCCGAGGCCGTGTTGGTCGTCTCGGCCGCGACGACGAGCACGTTGTGCGCGGCCAGGTCGGGCAGCGGGAGACGGCCGTCGGCGGCGGTGGACACGTCGAGGTCGACGCCGTTGAGGGTGGCGGACAGGACGTCGGCCGCGATGTCGACGAACGTCGCGGAACCGGGGGAGGAGCAGGTGAAGGTCACCGTGCTGGTCGAGGCGAAGCGCTCGCCCTCCAGCAGGTCGGACATGTCGACGTCGATGTCGTACCGCTCGACGGAGAGCATCGAGGATCGGCTCGCTGCCTCGTCACGGGTCAGGCTCAGGAGGGTCATGCGCCGACCGTATAGCGTCGTCCCCATGATCTCCGAGGACCGTCGTGAGTCTGTGCCCCCCGACGCGGCCCTCGCCGACCGACCCGCGGTCTGGCCCGTCCACGACTCCCGTGACCTGCACCGCGACGACTGGGTCGTCGCCCTGCGTGAGGACGTCGTGGCCCGCCCCGGTCACCCCGACGACCGGTTCCGCCGCATCTCCCTGGAGCACCCCGGTGCCGTGGTGGTGCTGGCGGTGGACGACGAGGAACGGGTGCTGTGCCTGCGGCAGTACCGCCACACCAACCGCCAGGACTTCGTCGAGCTGCCGGCCGGGCTCCGGGACGCCGGCGACGAGCCCGCCGTCGACACCGCCAGGCGCGAGCTGCGCGAGGAGGCCGAGCTGGCCGCCACGTCCTGGCAGCTGCTGCTGTCGACGTACGCGAGCGCGGGCATCACCGAGGAGGTGCACGAGATCTTCCTGGCGCGCGGCCTGTCGAAGGCGTCCAGGGGCGACTTCGAGATGCACGCGGAGGAGGCCGAGATGGAGGTCTTCTGGGTGCCGATGGCCGAGCTCCTCGACGCCGTGCTGGACGGCCGCGTCCGCCAGGGTCCCCTCGTGCAGGCCGTGCTGGCCTACGACGTGCTCGAGCGGCGCGGGGGGCTGGACGCGCCGTGACCGCGGCGGACGATATCGTCGGCCTGCTGTCACGGGTTGTGACCGGCATCACCGTGTGGAACGTTCTGGTCGAGGAGAGATCGTGAAGGTCGGCGTACCGAAGGAAGTCAAGAACCACGAGTACCGGGTGGCACTCACCCCGGTGGGAGCCCACGAGCTGGTCGACCACGGCCACGAGGTGTTCGTCGAGGCAGGTGCCGGCCTCGGGTCGAACATCCCCGACGAGGAGTACGTCGCGGCGGGAGCCACGATGCTCGCCGCCGCGGACGACGTGTGGGGCACCGCCGACATGGTGCTCAAGGTCAAGGAGCCGATCGCCGAGGAGTACCACCGCCTCCGTGACGACCTCACCCTCTTCACCTACCTCCACCTCGCCGCGGACAAGCCCCTGACCGAGGAGCTGCTCTCGCGCGGGACGACGGCCATCGCCTACGAGACGGTCCAGCTCCCCTCGGGCGGGCTGCCGCTGCTCTACCCGATGTCCGAGGTCGCCGGCTGCCTGGCCCCCCAGGTGGGTGCCCACTCGCTGCTGCGCGCCCAGGGCGGTCGCGGCGTGCTGATGGGCGGCGTCGGCGGTGTCGCCAACGCCAAGGTCGTCATCATCGGGGCGGGCGTCTCGGGTCAGAACGCCGCGAACATCGCCCTCGGCATGGGCGCGGACGTGACCCTGCTCGACACCGACCTCGACAAGCTGCGGATGTCGTTCTGGCGCTACAACAACCGGGTCCACGGACTCGCGTCGTCGGCGCTGGCGATCCGCCAGCAGGTCATGGAGGCCGACATGGTCATCGGTGCGGTCCTCATCCCGGGTGCCGCGGCGCCCAAGCTGGTCAGCAACGAGCTGGTCTCGCAGATGAAGCCCGGCTCGGTGCTCGTCGACATCGCCGTCGACCAGGGCGGCTGCTTCGAGGACACCCACGCGACCACCCACGCCGACCCGACGTACACCGTCCACGGCTCGGTCTTCTACTGCGTGGCCAACATGCCCGGTGCCGTGCCGAACACCTCGACCTACGCCCTGACCAACGCGACAATGCCCTACGCCGTGGCGCTGGCCGACAAGGGCTGGGCGCAGGCCTGCCGCGACGACGCGAGCCTGCTCAAGGGCCTCAACACCCACGCCGGCACGCTGACCAACGTGCCGGTCGGCCAGGGCGTGGGCATCGACGCCGTCACCCCGGAGTCGGTGCTGCCCTGAACGCACCCGGCCCCGACGGTCCGGGGGGCCTGACCCGGGCCATCCGGACCTACCTCGACCACCTGTCGGTGGAGCGCGGGCTGGCCGCCAACACCCTCTCGTCGTACCGGCGCGACCTTCGCAGGTACGCCGCACACCTCGACGAGCAGGGGATCGGCGGCCTCGACGAGATCACCGAGTCCACCGTGTCGGGCTTCCTCGTCCGGCTGCGCGAGGGCGACGCCGACCACGCCCCGCTCAGCGCGACGTCGGCAGCGCGCACGGTGGTCGCGGTGCGTGGCTTCCACAAGTTCGCGGTGAGCGACGGCCTCGCCACCGTGGACCCGGCGAGCGCGGTCAAGCCACCGACGCCGGCCAAGCGGCTGCCCAAGGCGCTGCCGCTCTCCGACGTCGAGGCGATCCTCGAGGCCTCCGGCGCGGCCGGCACCCCGCTCGCGCTGCGCGACCGGGCGCTGCTGGAGGTGCTCTACGGGACCGGCGCGCGGATCTCCGAGGCAGTCGGGCTCGACGTCGACGACCTCGACACCGTCGACGCCACCGTGCTGCTGCGGGGCAAGGGCTCCAAGGAGCGGCTCGTGCCGATCGGCGGCTACGCGCTGGAGGCGGTCGACGCCTACCTCACCAGGGCGCGGCCCGACCTGGTCTCGCCGCGGACCCCGGGCGGGGCCCTCTTCCTCAACTCGCGGGGCGGGAGGTTGTCGCGCCAGAGCGCGTGGGCGGTGCTGGTCAAGGCCGCCGACACCGCCGGGGTCACCCGCGACGTCTCGCCGCACACGCTGCGGCACTCCTTCGCCACCCACCTCCTCGACGGGGGTGCCGACGTGCGCGTCGTGCAGGAGCTGCTGGGGCACGCGTCGGTGACCACCACGCAGGTGTACACACTGGTCACCGTGGACAACCTGCGCGAGGTCTTTGCGACCGCACACCCCCGGGCCCGAGAGTGACCCGCCTCGACGAGCGCCTCGGGTCGACCACCGACCCCGACGGCGTGTACGACGCGTTCACCGGCTGGGTCGAGGAGCAGGGGCTGGACCTCTACCCCCACCAGGACGAGGCGGTCATCGAGCTGCTCGGTGGCAACCACGTCATCCTGGCCACGCCGACCGGGTCCGGGAAGTCGATGGTCGCGCTGGGCGCGCACGTCGCCGCCCTCGCCCAGGACAAGGTCAGCTTCTACACCGCGCCGATCAAGGCGCTGGTCAGCGAGAAGTTCTTCGCCCTGTGCGAGGTGTTCGGGGCCGACAACGTCGGCATGCTCACCGGCGACGCGGCGGTCAACGCCGACGCCCCCATCATCTGCTGCACCGCCGAGATCCTCGCCAACATCGCCCTGCGCGAGGGTCGCTCGGCCGACGTCGGCCTGGTCGTGATGGACGAGTTCCACTTCTACGCCGAGCCCGACCGGGGATGGGCGTGGCAGGTGCCGCTGCTCGAGCTCCTGGACGCCCAGTTCCTGCTGATGTCGGCCACCCTGGGCGACGTCTCGTTCTTCGTCGAGGACCTCACGCGTCGTACGGGTCGCGAGGTCGCGGTCGTCGCGGACGCCGAGCGCCCCGTCCCGCTGCACTTCTCGTGGTCCATGGAGCACCTCGACGAGACGCTCGCCGAGCTCGTGGAGACCGGGCAGGCCCCGGTGTACGTCGTCCACTTCACCCAGGCCGCGGCGGTCGAGCACGCGACGTCGCTGCTCAAGGGGACCAAGATCAAGGTCGACAAGGAGGCGATCGCCGAGCGCATCGGCGCCTTCCGGTTCGGCGCCGGCTTCGGCAAGACCCTGTCCAAGCTGGTGCGCAACGGCATCGGCGTGCACCACGCGGGGATGCTGCCCAAGTACCGCCGGCTGGTCGAGCAGCTCGCCCAGTCCGGCCTGCTGACCGTCATCTGCGGCACCGACACCCTCGGCGTCGGCATCAACGTGCCGATCCGCACCGTGCTCTTCACCGGCCTCGCGAAGTTCGACGGCAACCGGCAGCGGGTGCTGCGCACCCGGGAGTTCCAGCAGATCGCGGGACGCGCGGGACGGGCCGGCTACGACACGGCCGGGTACGTCGTCGTACAGGCGCCCGAGCACGTCATCGACAACGAGCGCGCCAAGAAGAAGGCCGAGGCCAAGAACGCCGCCCCGGGCGCCAACGCCAAGCGCAAGTCCAAGGCCCAGCTGAAGAAGCCGCCCGAGGGCACCGTGGTGTGGACCGAGCAGACCTACGACAAGCTGGTCGCCGGCGTCCCCGAGCAGCTCGTGTCGCGGATGCGCGTCGACAACGCGATGCTCATCAACGTCGCGACCCGCGACGAGGACGCCGTCGCGGTGATGAGGCGCCTCCTCACCGACAACCACGAGGACCGCCGCCAGCAGCTGCGGCTGTCGCGGCGGGCGCTGCGGCTCGCGCGCTCGCTGCTGCGCACCGAGGTGCTGACGCGGCTCGACGAGATCGACGAGCACGGACGCCGCTACGTGCTGACCGTCGACCTCCCGGCGGACTTCGCGCTCAACCAGCCGCTCGCGCACTTCGCGCTGGCGGCCCTCGACGTTCTCGACCCGGAGTCCGACACCTACACCCTCGACATCGTCTCGGTCGTCGAGTCGGTGCTCGAGGCGCCGCGACAGATCCTGATGGCCCAGCAGTTCACCGCCCGGGGCGAGGCCGTGGGGGAGATGAAGGCCGACGGCCTCGAGTACGACGAGCGGATGGCGCTGCTCGACCAGATCACCTGGCCGCAGCCGCTCGCCGAGCTCCTCGGAGCGCTCTACGAGACCTACCGACAGCGCCACCCGTGGCTGCCCGAGGACGCGCTGGGGCCCAAGGCGGTGGTGCGCGAGCTGTGGGAGCAGGGGATGGGGTTCACCGACTTCGTCAGCCGCTATGAGCTGGCGCGCTCCGAGGGACTGGTGCTGCGCTACCTCACCGACGCCTACCGCACCCTGCGCCAGACCGTGCCCGACGTGCACCGCACCCCCGAGCTCGAGGACCTCATCGAGTGGCTGGGGGAGACCATCCGGCAGACCGACTCCTCGCTGCTCGACGAGTGGGAGGCGCTCACCGACCCCGCGCACGTGCCCGGCCGGGTCGCGGCCCACGAGCCGCCGCCCCCGCCGCGACCGATCAGCAAGCAGGTCCGCCCCTTCACGGTGATGATCCGCAACGCCATGTGGGCCCGGGTGGACCTGGTCTCCCGCGACGACCTCGACGGGCTGCTGCGCCTCGAGCGGGCGGCCGCCGACCGCCTCGACCCGCCGCGACAGGTGGTCGTGGGTCGCTCGGTGTGGGACACCGCGATCGAGGCCTACTACGCCGACCACGACTCGGTGGTGGTCGACGGCGACGCCCGGGGACCCGACCTGCTCGACATCGGCGACGAGCGGACGGGTGAGCCCCTCGGCGCGGAGGAGGGGACGACGGCCCGGCTGCGCGACGTACGCCAGACGATCCACGATCCCGCCGGCGACCACGACTGGGTGATCGACGCGGTGGTGGACTGCGACGCCTCCGACGAGGCCGGTGAGCTGGTGCTCGCCACCGCGGCGATGCACCGGCTCTGAGCCCGCTCCGGGGACGCACGGCGGGACGTAGACACGCGGACATTGGTGGCCCCGCGCCCTCAGTGCCCCGCGTGCGGGCGTCGTACGACGGGGGCTGTGTCCGCGTGTCTACGCGTCGCGGAGGGCTGAGACCGCGGCACTGACGACGTCGGCCAGCGGCAGCGAGACGTCGACGACCGCGCCCAGCTCGTCGGCGGCCAGCGGCTCCAGGGTGTCGAACTGCGACTGGAGCAGGGACGAGGGCATGAAGTGGTCCCGTGCCTCCATGCGCTCGCGCAGCACCTCGAACGGGGCGTCGAGGTGGACGAAGAGCACGGACCCGACCGGCACGCCGCTGCGCAGCACGTCGCGGTAGGCCCTCTTCAAGGCCGAGCAGGTGAGCACCGTGGAGATGCCGTCGGCGTGGTGGAAGGCCTGCAGCGACGCCAGGGCCTCCAGCCACGGGCGACGGTCGTCGTCGTCCAGGGGGACACCGGCGGACATCTTCGCGATGTTGGCCGGCGGGTGCAGGCTGTCGCCCTCGACGAAGGTCCACCCGAAGCGGTCCGCCAGCTCGGCGGCGACGGTCGTCTTGCCGGTCCCCGAGACGCCCATGACCACCACGTGGCGGGGCCGCGCGTCACGAGGAACCATCGGCTCGCGGCTAGGGTTCTGCTCGTGTCGACCGCCCACAGCATCGTCCTCGCCGAGGTCGGCCCCCGCATCGTGCGGGGCGACCTGGCCGAGGGGTCCGTCCTCACCCTGGACTCCCTGGGGGAGACGTACGGCGTCTCGCGCACCGTCGCCCGGGAGGTCGTGCAGGTGCTCGCCTCGATGGGCCTGGTGGAGAGCCGCCGGCGCACCGGCATCCGGATCCTGCCGCGCGAGGAGTGGGACGACTACGACCCCGCCGTCATCCGCTGGCGCCTGGAGGGCGACGACCGGGTCCGGCACCTGCACCAGCTCGGCGAGCTGCGGGCCGCCGTGGAGCCGTCCTCGGCCGCCCTGGCCGCCCGGCACGCGGACGAGGCCCAGCGTGCCGAGATCGTGCGCATCGCCGAGCAGATGGAGGTCTCCGGGTCCGCCGGCGACCTGCGGACGTTCCTGGAGCAGGACGTCGCCTTCCACCGGCTGCTGCTCCGCGCGTCGGGAAACGTGATGTTCGCGGGGCTCGGCGATGTCGTGGAGGAGGTCCTGCGGGGACGCACCGACCACGACCTGATGCCGCCCGAGCCCAAGCCCGAGGCTCGGCGGCTGCACCGGGTCGTCGCCGAGGCGGTCGCCGGCGGCGAGCACGAGGTGGCCCGCCACGCCATGACGGCGATCTGCGCCGAGGTCGTCTCCGACCTCGACCACCCCCGCTGACGGGCCGGCGACCCGTTCGGAGGGACTCACACGAGGCCCGCGACCGGCCACAGGATCACGGCGAGTGCGAAGGCGCTGACACCCAGCGTGGTCTCCATGACCGTCCAGGTCTTGAGGGTGGTCTTCTCGTCCATCCCGAAGAACCGGCTCACCAGCCAGAACCCCGAGTCGTTGACGTGCGAGAGCACCGTGGCGCCCGCGGCGATGGCGACGACCAGCAGCGCGATGTGGAGGTTGTCGTAGCCGGCCGCCTGCGAGGCGATCAGCCCGGCCGTGGTGGTCAGGGCGACCGTCGCCGAGCCCTGGGCCACCCGCAGCGCGGTGGCGATCAGGAAGGCCTGGAGCAGCAGCGGGAGGCCGAGGCCGGACAGCGACGAGGTCAACGCGTCGCCGATGCCGCTGATGCGCAGGACACCGCCGAACATGCCGCCGGCACCGGTGATGAGGATGATCGAGCAGATGGGGGCGAGGGCCTGGTCCAGGACGTCCATCGTCTGGGCGATGGATCCGTTGCGGCGACCCAGCACCGCGATGGCGAGGAGCAGTGTGATCAACAGGGCGATCGGGGTGTTGCCGAGCAGCTGCAGGGCCTCGACCCAGCGCTGGCCCTCCTCGAGGGTGCCGCTCGCGACCAGCGTGGTGAGGATCGTGTTGAACGAGATGAGCACCAGCGGGACGAGCAGCAGCCCCAGCACGGTGCCGAAGGACGGGGGAGTGACGGCCGGACGGTCGTCGCCACCGTCGACCTCCCCGAAGATCATGTCGGAGACCGGGATGTCGTAGCGCCTGCCCAGCACGCGGGAGACGAGGTAGACGCCGAAGTACCAGGAGATGACGGCGACGGGGAGGCCGACGAGCAGGATGACGCCGATGTCGCCGCCGAGCGCCGTACCGGCCGCGACGGGGCCCGGGTGCGGGGGCACCAGGGCGTGCATGGCTGCGAAGGCGCCTGCGGCGGGCAGGGCGTAGAAGAGCACCGAGCCGCCGAAGCGGCGCGCGACGGTCAGGATGATCGGCAGGAAGACGACCAGGCCCGCGTCGAAGAAGATCGGGAAGCCGAAGATCAGCGCCGCGACGCCCAGGGC
>NZ_JBFUKA010000103.1:0-13304 GCF_056401085.1 Nocardioides sp. P4_G4 | reverse complement strand
GCGACCACCGACACCGGCCACCGCATCAGCGCCTCCGAAGCCCGGCGCCTGGTCTGCAACGCCGGCCTCATCCCCGCCGTCCTGGGTGGTAAGTCCGAGGTCCTTGACCTGGGCCGGTCGAAGCGACTCTACGAGAACGGCCCACGGCGGGCGATGGACCTTCGCGACAAGCACTGCCGTGCCGAGGGATGCGACATCCCCGCCGCCTGGTGCGAAGCACACCACCTCGTCCCCTGGAGCGAGGGCGGGAAGACCGACCTCGCCGACGGGGTTCTGCTCTGCTCCCACCATCATCACCGGGCCCACGACGACCGTTACCTCCATGATCGACTCCCGAGCGGCGACCTGAGGTTCCACCGCCGCAGATAGACGGGGTGGGTGTGCCACCAGTGCTGCTCATTGCAGCGTCACACACGATGTCCGGGCTCGCGACGGGACCGGTCAGGTCAGGTTGGACGGACCCGTGTTGTCCAGGACGACGGTCGCGCGGGTGCGAGGTCGACACCGGTCGAGGTAGATCCGTTGCCCCTCGACGTAGCGGCGCATCGACGGGTGCTCCGGATCGGGGTGGCTGCCATCCCGTTCGGCCATCCGTCGAGCCGTCTCGGTGAAAGGCACGTCGAGGAACACCGACCAGTCCCAACGGTCGGCGAGCTCGTCGCGATGGAGGAACATGCCCTCGACGATCACCACCGCATCGGCAGGGACGTGCTCGTCCAGTGGGGCGATGACTGCATCGGCGCGGTGATCGAAGAACCGGCGCCGGACTCGTCGGTCACCACCCGGTCCGAGTGGGTCCAGGACGTGTCGGATGAGGGCATCGAGGTCGTAGGAGTCGCGGAAGAAGCCCTCCGGTGAGTCCCGACCTCGGCGGTGGCGCACCTCTCGCGGAGCCAGGAAGTCGTCCTCGTGCACGACGAGGGCCGTTCGTCCGGCGTCCGCGATCACGGACGCGAGTCGAACCGCGAAGGTCGTCTTGCCCGATCCGTCCACCCCGTCAACCGCGATCAACGCGGGCCGTCGCAGTGCAGCCACGTCGCCCGCGAGCTGGTCCCAGCACGGGTCGAGGTCAGAGGTCACACGCGGATGATGCCAGCGGCTGGTGCCAGCGACGCGGCACGGGGGTCAGTCGATGCACTGCTCCCAGACGCCGGCTCGCCAACCCCCGGCGTCGGCACGCCAGACGTCGACCTGGGCCAGACGGTGGCCACCCCGGCCCAACAGGTCCACCACGCGCACGGCGTCCCGGTCACCCGCGCCGACGTCGTCCCCGCGTGCCTGGGTCCGCAGGGACGCAACGCGGCCTCGCTCGTCGTAGTCCARCATCGCCTTCTCCAGGGCACCCCACGAGGGAGCCGCGGCGACCGGGTCGTAGTGGCTCACGCAGTCGCCCCCACCGTCACTGGTGCCGGGCGTGCCTGAGCACGCCCCGACAGTCGCGCACGCGAGTACGGCGAGACCGAGGCGCCCGCCCATTGTCAGGCGAGACCCGCGGCGAGGACTGCGGTGACGTCCTCGTCCTCGAAGTCGTAGCCGGCACGCTCGAGGGCGGCGGGGCGGGCGTTGACCGAGCCGAGGAGCTCGGGAGCCATCCGGCCGGCGGCAACCCTGAGGATGGGGGAGGGCGCGACGAGGAAGGCGGGGCGGTGGACGGCCTCGGCGAGGGCCCGGGTGAACTCCGCGTTCGTGGGAGTCCGTGGGGCGCACAGGTTGAAGGCGCCGGATACGTCGCCGGAGCCGGCCAGGAAGGCGACCGACGCGACCCAGTCGCGGAGCGAGATCATCGGGAAGTACTGCTCGCCGGAGCCCAGCCGTGCACCGAGCCCGAGCTTGAAGAGGTGACGCAGCTCGCGCAGCGGCGAGGACCGGCGGTCCATCACCGGTGCGGTGCGCAGGATGCAGACCCGCGCGCCGGCCTGCTCGGCCGGCGAGGTCGCCGACTGCCACTCTCGGGTGACCTGGGTGAGCATGGCGTCGCCGCGGGAGTCGGTGGCCTCGGTCAGCTCGTCCGCACCGTGGTCGCCGTAGTAGGAGATGCCGTTGCCGGCCAGGAAGGCAGGCGGGCGGGGCGCCGCGGCGATCGCGTCGGCGAGCGCCTTGGTGGTCGTGACCCGGCTGGTCAGGACGGCCTCGGCGCGGGACTTGGAGTGGGGGTTGCCGGCGATGTTGACCCCGGCCAGGTTGACGACGACGTCTGCGCGATCGATGACGGCCTGGTCGAGCTCGCCGGTGTACGGGTCCCAGCGCGACTCCAGCGACGACTGCGTCGTGCGGCGGACGAGGTGGATCACCTCGTGGCCCTGCGTCCGCAGGTGATGGGTCAGATGGGTACCCAGGAAACCGGACGCACCGGCGATCACCGCTCGCATGCCCCCACCCAACCATGGCGCCCAAGGAGCCCCGGCCGCTCGGACGGCGTCAGCCGGCCAGGTGCCGCCAGCTGGCCGCGAGCTCGCTCCAGGGGCCCTCGTCGCGGACCCTGCCGTCGACCAGCACGACCACGCGATCGGCCTGCGCCAGGGCAGCGGCCTTGCTGGTCGCGCCGACCACCGTCGCGCCGCCGTCGCGCAACGACGCCCACAGCTCGACCTCGGTCGTCGCGTCGAGCGCGGAGGAGACGTCGTCGGCGAGCAACAGGTCGGCGCCGCACGCCAGCGCCCTGGCGAGGGCGAGCCGCTGCACCTGTCCGCCGGAGAGGCGCACCCCACGATGGCCCACGAGCGCATCAGCGCCCCCGGCCTCCTCGACGTCGCGGCCCAGACGGGCGGTGGCGATGGCGGGCTCGACGTCGCGGTCCTCGTGGTCGAGGGCGACGTTGCCGGCGAACGAGCCGGACAGCACCCGCGGGACCTGGGCGACGTGGGAGACGCGCGTGGGTCGCAGCTGGGCCTGCGGGTCGCGGACGGGGTCGCCGTTCCACCGGATCTCACCGGTGCTGCTCACCAGTCCGGCGAGGGCCGAGAGCAGGCTGGACTTGCCCGAGCCGACCTGGCCGAGCAGCAGCACCAGCTCGCCGGACCGGACGGTCAGGTCGACGTCCTGGACACCCAGGGTGCCGTCGTCGTGCACCGCGCAGAATCCGTGCAGCGACAGCTCGCGGAGCGGGTCGCGCTCTGGTGTGGCGGGTGCCGGCGAGATGCCGGCGACCATGTCGACGCCGGGCGGCAGGTGCATGAGGTCGCCGCCGCCGGCCAGCGCGCTGGTCGCCTCCATCCACGCCCGCACCCCGGGGGCCTCGGTGACCACCGATCCGGCGACGCGGCCGAACCAGTCGAAGCCACTGACGGCGTTGGCCACCAGCAGCGCGGTGGCCAGCTCCCACTGGCCGGTCAGCAGGCCCACCCAGGCGGCGACGACGCCGAGCTGGACCATCACGACGGGCACGCCGTCGAGCAGGGCCTGGACCCGGTGCTCGCGGACGGCCGCCTCGACCCGGCCTGCGTCGACCTGGCGCAGGTGCTCGTGCACCGAGGGCGTGGCCGCGGCGAGCTTGACGGTGCGCACCGACTCGAGGGCGCTGACCAGCGAGCGGCCGAAGCCGGCCCGGGCCGTCGACGAGGCGGCGGCCGACCGGCCGGCCACGCGACGCCCGAACGACGACGCCACCGCGGAGGCGACCATGACCGCGAGGAGCACCATCCCCGCCAGCCAGGTGCCGGCGATGATCGCGGTGACCAGGACGATGACGAGCCCGTTGATGAAGTCGACCCAACGGTCGGCGTAGCGAGCAAGGCGGTCGGCGTCCATGGTGCGGGCCACGACCTCCCCCGGCGGGGTGCGCTCCAGCCGGTGCTGCGAGGTCTGGCCGTGCAGCACCGACAGCCGCACCCGCAGCCGCACCGAGATCCACCAGCGCGGGTAGGTCCGGAAGGCCTGGGAGAGCAGCAACGGGCTGACGAGCAGGGAGACCACCAGCGCCACCGTGAGCCCGACCGGGACCTGGTCGTCCTGGAGGGCGGTGACCGCCAGGCCCCAGACCCAACCGGTCAGGGCGCCGAAGGCGCCGGTGAGCGCCGAGAGGAGGAAGAGGAACATGCCGAGAAGTCCCCACCGCGGCTCGATGGTGAGCGCGCTCCACGTGGCTCGGGTGAGGCTGGGCGCGGGACGGACCACCGGGAGCGGCGGGGGAGTCGTGGACCGGCGGACCGACCCGATGGCGCTGTCGTCGTGGTGGTGCTCCTCGACGACGGGCTCGTGGGCCGAGGCTCGGAGCAGGTCGCGGAACGGACCGTTGTCGACGGCCAGCCGCTCGCGGGGACCGCGCTGGACGACGCGACCCGACTCGAGGACCGCCACCTRCTCGGCCCGGCGGGTGGTCGAGAGCCGGTGGGCGACCAGGATGCCGGTGCGCCCGGAGATCAGCCGCTCGGCGGCCCGCACGACCCGTGCCTCGGTGACCGGGTCCATCCGGGCGGTGGCCTCGTCGAGCACCACGACCCGGACGTCACGCACGAGGAGCCGCGCGAAGGCGACCAGCTGCTCCTCCCCAGCGGACAGGCTGGTGCCACCGGGGCCGAGGGTCGTGTCGAGACCGTCGGGCAGGCCGGCGACCCAGTCGGACAGGCCGAGCTCGGCGACCGCGGCCTCGACCTCCGCACGCGGGTGGGGACCGAAGAGGGTGATGTTGTCCGACAGGCTGCCGGCCAGGATCTCGGTGCGCTGGGTGACCACGCCGACCGCCGCCCGAAGGGCCTGGAGGTCGAGCTCGAGGACGTCGGTGCCACCGAGCAGGACGGTGCCGGGCTCCGGTTCCGCGGCCCGGGACAACAGCGACGCCAGCGTCGACTTGCCCGAGCCCGTGCGGCCGACCAGCGCACACGTGTGGCCGGCGGGGACGAGGAGGTCGACGTCGCGCAGCGCGAAGGTGCCGGCCTCGTAGGAGAAGTGCAGGTCGCGGAACTCCACGTCGAGCGCGCCGGACGGGAGGGGGAGGCCGCCCGTGGGCTCGGCGCGCGCGGCCAGCATGCCGCGGAGCCGCAGCACCGCACCGAAGCCCTCCTGCAGGTCCGGGAGGTGCCGGGCGAGCATGTCGACCTGGCCGACGAACTGGGTGGTGACCAGGAAGAGCGTCACGAGCGCGGCGGTCGACAGGTCGCCGCTGGAGACCAGGGCGATGCCCAGGACGCCGGTGCCGGCCAGGACGCTGGCCAGGAGCGTCCCGCTGCGCCGCGTGATCCGGGCCTCCACGGACAGCACCGCGTCGAGTGCGCGGTGCACGGCGGCGGCCACCCGCGCGTTGCGACGCAGGACGTAGGCCTGGCCGAGGCTGGTGCGCAGGTCGTCGCGTGCGGCCACGCCCTCCTCGGTGGCGGCGGCGTGGTCGGTCCAGGCGGCCTCCTCGATCACCTTGCGTTGCGAGACGAGCGGGAGGAGGCGGCGGACGGCCAGGACGGCCGCGACCGCGGTGAGCGGGAAGAGGAAGAACGCCGGCCACCAGGTGAGGGTGGCGACGATCCACAGCGGCCCCGACGCCAGGAGCGTGCGGGCGGCCATCCACACGCCCCACCGCAGCAGCTGCCCGACCTCCCACGTGTCGTCGTCGATGCGGTCCAGGACCTCGCCCACGGCCTGCTCGGTGAGGTCGGCGAGAGGCTGGGACATTGCTGCATCCAGCAGGTCGGACCGCAGTCGGCCCTCGGCCCGGTCGACCACGCCGGCCCAGATCGTCTTGGCGACGGTGTCGACCAGGGCAGCACCCACGACGCAGATCGCGAGGGCCATCGCCAGTCGCTCGGTGGGCTGCGCGGCGAGCTGTCCGGCGACGACCGAGCCCAGCGACGTGCCGATGGCGCCGACGAAGGACATCGAGAAGCAGAGGATCGACAACGGCTGTCGCAGCCGGCGCCAGTCGACGGGAACGCGTCCGGGTGCCGGGTCGGGTGACGTCGACGGCTCGGTGCGGGTGGGTGCGGAAGAGGTGTTGAGGGTGCTCACGGTAGGACCACCGTAGGCGTCGGGACCGACAACGCGCTCGTGGTTATGTGCCACGACGACGAACGCCCCGCCCGGAGCGGGCGGGGCGTTCGTGGTGACGCGGGGTGCTGCGGGGTGGTGCGGGTCGGCTCAGACCTCGAACTGGCCCGACTCCAGGCGCTGCTTGACGTCCCTGAGGAAACGGCCGGCGTCGGCGCCGTCGACGAGGCGGTGGTCGTAGGTCAGCGACAGGTAGACCATGTGGCGCACCGCGATCGTCTCGCCCAGGTTGGGGTCGTCGATCACGACGGGACGYTTGACCACGGCACCGGGGCCGAGGATCGCCACCTGGGGCTTGTTGATGATCGGCGTGTCGAAGAGCGCCCCGAAGCTGCCCAGGTTGGTGATCGTGAAGGTGCCGCCGGACAGCTCGTCGGGGCCGATCTTGTTGGTGCGGGTGCGCTCGGCCACGTCCGCGATCTTCTTGGCGATCCCCGCGATGGAGAGGTCACCGGCGTCCTTGACGACGGGGGTGAGCAGGCCCTTCTCGGTGTCCACGGCGAACGCGATGTTCTCGCGGTCGAAGTAGGTCACCTCGCCCTTCTCGGTGTCGATCGCGGCGTTGAGCTTGGGGTGCTGCTTGAGCGTGTCGATCGCCGCCTTGGCGAAGAACGGCAGGTAGCTCAGCTTGACGCCCTCGCGGGCCAGGAAGTCGGCCTTCACCCGCTCGCGCAGGCGGGCGATGGTGGTCACGTCGACCTCCATCACCTGGGTCAGCTGGGCCGACGTCTGCAGCGAGTCGACCATCCGCTCGGCGATGATCTTGCGCAGGCGCGAGACCTTCTCCGTGGTGCCGCGCAGGGGCGACGGGGTGCCGGTCGGAGCGGACCCACCGGCGGCGGGGGCAGCGGCGGCCGGAGCCGCGGCCGGGGCGGCCGGCTGCTGGGCCTGCTGCGCCTGCTGGGCCTGCTGCTGTGCGGCAGCAGCGGCGTCGAGGACGTCCTGCTTGCGGATGCGGCCACCGACGCCGGTGCCGCTCACCGCGGACAGGTCGACACCGTGCTGGGAGGCCATCTTGCGCACCAGCGGGGTGACGTAGGCGCTCTGGTCGTCGCTGCGCGACGGGGCCGCGGCGGGAGCCTCCTGCTGGGGAGCCTCCTCCTGCTTCGGCTTCTCCTGCGCGGCGGGCTGCTCCTGGGCCGGCTGCTTGGCCGCCGGCTCTGACTTCTCCTCGGCGGCGGGCTCCTCGGTCTTCTCCTCCGCGGCGGGAGCGGGCTCCTCGGCCTTCTCCTCGGCCTTGTCCTCGGCCGGAGCGGGCTCGTCCTTCTCCTCGGAGCCGGACGAGGACGCGGCGGCGTCGCCGGAGCCGATCGTGGCGAGCTCGGCGCCCACCTCGACGGTCTCGTCCTCCGCGACCTTGATCTCCAGCAGGGTGCCGGCGACGGGCGAGGGGATCTCGGTGTCGACCTTGTCGGTGGAGACCTCGAGCAGCGGCTCGTCGACCGCGACGTCGTCGCCGACCTGCTTGAGCCAGCGGGTGACGGTGCCCTCGGTGACGGACTCGCCCAGCGCGGGCAGGGTCACGGACGTGCTGTCGCCACCGCCGGAGCCACCGCTCGACTTCTTGGCAGCGGGCTCCTCGGCCGCGGGGGAGTCGGACTTCTCCGCCTCGGGGGTCTCGTCGCCGGCGGGCAGCTCGCCCTTCTCCTCGACGATCTCCTCCTCCTGCTCGGCCTTCTTCTCGGCCTCCTGCTCGTCCTTCGGCKGGGCCTCGGGCTCGGCGGTGTCGTCGGCGTCCCCGCCGGACTCGCCCTCGTCACCGATGACGCCGAGCACGGCGCCGACCTCGACGGTGTCGTCCTCCTGCGCCTTGATCTCGAGCAGCGTGCCCGCGACCGGCGAGGGGATCTCGGTGTCGACCTTGTCGGTGGAGACCTCGAGCAGCGGCTCGTCGACCGCGACCGTGTCGCCGACCTGCTTGAGCCAGCGGGTGACGGTGCCTTCGGTGACGGACTCGCCGAGGGCGGGGAGGGTGACTTCGGAGGCCATGGGATTCCTTCGCTCGCTGTGACGTGGGGTTGAAGTGGGGGGTGGTGCCGGATCAGGAGTGGGCGTGCAGCGCCTTGCCGGCGAGGGCCAGGTGGGCCTCGCCGAGCGCTTCGTTCTGGGTGGGGTGCGCGTGGACCAGGGGAGCCACGTCGTCGGCGTGGGCCTCCCAGTTGTAGATCAGCTGGGCCTCGCCGATGAGCTCACCGACGCGGTCGCCGACCAGGTGGATGCCGAGGACGGGGCCGTCGGTACGGCTGACGAGCTTGACGAAGCCCTGGGTGCCGAGGATTTGGCTCTTGCCGTTGCCGCCGAGGTCGTAGACCACCGTGGTGACCTCGTCGCCGTACTGCTCGCGCGCGGTGGCCTCGTCGAGGCCCACGGAGGCGATCTCGGGGTGCGAGTAGGTGACCCGCGGGATGCCCGCCTCGTCGATCGGACGCGGGTCGAGCCCGGCGATGTCCTCGGCGACGAAGATGCCCTGCTGGAAGCCCCGGTGGGCCAGCTGGAGGCCCGGGACGATGTCGCCCACGGCGTACACGCCCTCGAGGTTGGTGCGGCAGCGCTCGTCGGCGAGCACGAAGCCGCGCTCCATGGCGACGCCCTGCTCCTCGTAGCCGAGCCCCTGCGTGGAGGGGCCACGACCGACGGCGACCAGCAGCAGGTCGGCCTCGATCACGTCGCCCCCCTCGACCGTCACGGCGACACCGGTGTCGGTGTGCTTGACGCTCTGGAACGGCGTGGCGGTGCGGACGTCGATCTTGCGCTTGCGGAACGCACGCTCGAGAGCCTTGGACGACGCCTCGTCCTCGACGGCCACCAGTCGGGGCAGCGCCTCGATGATCGTGACCTTCGAGCCGAAGCTCGCCCAGACGCTCGCGAACTCGCAGCCGATGACGCCGCCGCCGAGCACGATGACCGACTCGGGGACCCGGTCGAGGCGCAGGGCGTGCTCGGAGGTGAGCACCCGCTCGCCGTCGACGTCGAGGCCGGGCAGGGACCGGGAGTAGGAGCCGGAGGCCAGCACGACGTGCCGACCGGTGTAGGCGGTGTCGCCGACGGTGACGGTGCGCGGTCCGGTGAGCCGGCCCTCGCCCTCGATCACGGTGATGCCACGGGACTTGATGAGTCCGGCGAGCCCCTTGAAGAGCCGGCCGACGACCTTGTCCTTGTAGGCGTTGACCGCGGGCATGTCGATGCCGTCGAGGGTCGCGTTGACGCCGAACTGGGCGGCATCGCGGGCCGAGTCGGCCACCTCCGCGGCATGCAGCAGGGCCTTGGTCGGGATGCAGCCCACGTGGAGGCAGGTGCCTCCGAGGTTGCCCTTCTCGACGAGGCCCACCGTCATCCCGAGCTGTGCCGCACGGAGCGCACAGGCATATCCGCCCGAGCCTGCCCCGAGGATGAGTACGTCGAAGTCGCCCTGCGCCACCTGATGCCTTCCGCTGTCTCCCGATGGATCGGGGCCCATCCTTGCACTCTTCGTGAGCCTGTCCACACCGGGTCGCTTCGGTCGGACGGGCAGAATGGCGCCATGGGACTCTTCGACCGACTCCGTCGCTCCGGCCGTGTACGACGACCCGCCAAGGATGCGTCGCGGACGGGCTCGACCACCGTCCGGGCCGCCGACGGGGGCGACGTGACGCACCTGGCCGAGTTCGTCAGCACGCGGCGCGGGGTCGAGGGGTTCGTGGAGCCGCGCACGGCGGTCAGCGACGTGACCCTGCTCCTCGTCGCGCACGACGGCGAGTGGACCCGCCGCCGCGTCCCGAGCGTGAAGTGGGCCCACGACTTCGCCAACAAGCACCACGTCCCGTCGTACGACGCCGCGGTCGTCGGCATCCCGCAGCGCATGCGGGACTACAACCGGCGCAAGAAGGCCGGAGGCCTGTGAGTGGGCGCCGCGGCCGGAGGCCTGTGAGTGGGCGCCGCGGCCGGAGGCCTGTAGGTCAGTCCGTCGAGGCGGCGAGGCCGCGGGCGTAGGCGACGAGCGTGGTCACGCCGAAGCCGGTGGCCCCCGACGGCACGTGGCCGTAGGGCCCGCCGCCGTTGATCTCGTTGCCGGCGATGTCCATGTGCGCCCAGGGCAGGCCACCGGTGAACTCACGCAAGAACGCCGAGGCGTAGAGCCCGCCGCCCCAGCGCACCCAGTCGTGCTGCAGCAGGTCGGCGACCTTGGAGGAGGTGATGCGCTCCTTCATCTCCTCGGGGATCGGCATCGGCCACAGCTGCTCACCGGCGACCTCGCCCGCGTCGAGGACCGCTTGGATCGGGGCTCCGGTGCCGAGGACGGCGCCGACGCGGTCGCCGAGCGCGATCTGCAGGTGGCCGGTGAGGGTGGCGACGTCGACGATGACGTCGGGCTCGGTCTCGCTGGCCATCTGGAGGGCGTCGCCGAGCAGCATCCGGCCCTCCGCGTCGGTGTTGGCGATCTCCACGGTGGTGCCGCCGTACATCGTGACGACATCGCCGGGTCGCATCGAGGTGCCGGAGACCATGTTCTCGGCCATCGGCGCGTAGGTGGTGACCTTGATGGGCAGGCCGAGGCGGGCGATGGCGAAGGTGGCGGTGATGACGGCGGCGGCGCCGGCCATGTCGCCCTTCATCCCGACCATGCTGCTGGAGGGCTTGATGGTGAGGCCGCCGGAGTCGAAGGTGACGCCCTTGCCGACGAGGGCGAGGTGGCGCTCGGCGCCCTTCGGCGCGTAGGTCAGCCGGACCATCCGCGGCTTGGCGTCCGAGCTGTTGCCGACGGCGAGGGTGCCGCCGCAGCCGAGCTCGGCCAGCTGGTGCTCGTCGAGGACCTCGAGGGTGACCTTGGGGGTGCCGCGTCCCTTGGTGAGCGCGCGGTGGGCCTCGGTCACGGCGTCGGCGAAGGCCGGGGGAGTGAGGTGGCCGGGCGGCTCGTTGACCCAGTCGCGGCAGGTGAGCACGGCGCTCGCGACGACCTGGGCCTCCTCGAACGCGGTGATCGCCTCGGCCTTGCGGGCGACCGGGCTGAGCACGACGACCTCGCCGGGAGCGGTGTCCTCGGTGTCGCCGGACTTGTGGCGGGTGAACGTGTAGCCGCCGAGCAGGTGGCCCTCGGTGGCCGCGGCGACCAGCTCGGGGGTGCCGGCCGGGAGGGCCAGGGCGACGGACGCGGCGTTGGGGACGCTGCGGGCGGCGACGCCGGCTGCGCGGCGTACGGCGGTCGGGGTGACGGCGCCGTCCTTGTCGGCGGCACCGAGGCCCACCAGCACGAGCAGCGGCGTCTTGACCACGCCGGCGGTCGGCACCTTGACGCTCTCGCCCGCACGCCCGGTGACCCCCAGGGAGGACAGCAGCGGGCGCAGCTTGCGACCCCACGCCTCGGCGACCTCGGCGGCCTCCTCGACGAGGACCGGACCCTTGTCGGAGAAGAGGACGCCCACCACCACGGCGTCTGCTCGGGTCTTGGCGGGACTGGCATGGCGGAGCGTGTACGTCGTCGTCACCCGGGCATGCTAGGCGAGGCGTCCGACACGGTGCGCTGCGGTAGGTTTCCGGGCATGTCCGAGCCAACCCTGACGCAGTCGCCCCTGCACGAGGCACACGTCGCCCTGGGCGCCAAGCTCGCCGAGTTCGGCGGATGGTCGATGCCCCTCGAGTACCCCTCCGGCGTGGTCAAGGAGCACACCGCGGTCCGCGAGGCGGTCGGCGTCTTCGACGTGAGCCACCTCGGCAAGGCGATGGTCACCGGGACGGGCGCCGCGGAATTCGTCAACGCGACGCTCTCCAACGACCTGCGCAAGATCCAGCCCGGCAAGGCGCAGTACACGCTGTGCTGCGACGCCGGGACCGGCGGGATCGTGGACGACCTCATCGCCTACTACCAGGACGACGAGCACGTCCTGCTGGTCCCCAACGCCGCCAACACCGCCGAGGTCGTACGCCGCCTGCGTGAGGCCGCGCCCGAGGGCGTCACCGTCACCGACCACCACCGCGACTACGCCGTGCTGGCCGTGCAGGGACCGAGGTCCGACGAGGTGCTCGAGGCCATCGGCCTGCCCGCCGGGCACGACTACATGTCCTTCGTCGAGGCACCCTTCGAGGGCCCGGACGTCGTGGTGTGCCGCACCGGCTACACCGGTGAGCGGGGCTACGAGCTGATCGTCGCGAACGACGGTGCCCGCGCCCTGTGGGACGCGATCCTCGCGGCCGGTGCCGAGCACGGCATCCTCCCGTGCGGCCTCGGGGCCCGCGACACCCTGCGCACCGAGATGGGCTACCCGCTCCACGGCCAGGACATCAGCCTCGACGTCACGCCGGTGCAGGCCGGCCTCGGCTGGGCGGTCGGCTGGAAGAAGGACGCCTTCTGGGGCAAGGACGCGCTCGTCGCCGAGAAGGAGGCCGGCCCGAAGCGTCGCCTGCGCGGCCTCGTCGCCGTCGGGCGTGGCATCCCGCGACCCGGCATGGGCGTCACCCTGACCCGGGATGTGCCGCTGGCCGACATCACCTCGGGCACGTTCTCCCCGACCCTGAAGAAGGGCATCGGCCTCGCGCTGATCCCGACCATGGTGGCCGAGGACGCGGAGGTCGGCGTCGACGTGCGCGGGCGCCGCGAGATCTTCCGGCTCACCAGGCCGCCGTTCGTCGACACCTCCGTGAGGGAGTCCTGATGCTGCCCGGCCAGCCCCCGACCTTCCGCCAGCCCAGCGCGTCCGAGCGGCCCTGGTGGTGGCGCCTCGAGGACACCTCCGGCAACACCGTGTCGGCCCCCGGCCACGACTCGGAGCGCTTCAGCTCGCAGGCCGACGCCGAGTCCTGGGTGGGTGAGCTGTACGCGGAGCTCGCCGAGGCGGGCGTCGACGCGGTCACCCTCTTCGAGCACGAGCGACAGGTCTACGGACCCATGTCGCTCCACGCGTGAGCCCGGGCTGATGGCCGAGGCCCTGTGGACCGACGTCGCGACGGCGTACGACCGGTCCTTCGCGACCCTCTGCACGGGCACGACCGACGCGCTGCTGGCCCATGTGCCCCCCGGCGCCAGGGTGCTGGACGTCGGGTGCGGATCGGGCCACGTGACCGAGTCGCTGGTGGCCGCCGGGCACGTCGTCCACGCGGTCGACCCCGACCCCGAGATGGTCGCGCTCGCAACGTCGCGGTCCGCCGCCGACGTGCGTCGGGGAGGACTGCCCGACCTGCCGTACGACGCCGGCTCCTTCGAGGTGGTCGTCGCCAACTTCGTCCTCAACCACGTCGACGACCCGCGTGCGGCCGCCCGTGGCCTGGCCCCCGTCGTGCGCCCCGGGGGACACGTCGTGGCGACCATCTGGCCGGCGTACGTGCCGCCGCAGGCCACGCTCTGGAACGCCCTGCTCGAC
>NZ_JBFUKA010000102.1:0-13497 GCF_056401085.1 Nocardioides sp. P4_G4 | reverse complement strand
CGGCGGAAGCGACCGCCAGGTCGACACCCAGGACCGGCCGGATCCCCGCCTGCTGGCAGGCCTGGACGAACTTGACCGCGCCGTAGGTGCCGTCGCGGTCGGTGAGCGCGAGCGCGTCCATCTCGTGCTCCACGGCGCGCTCGACGAGGACGTGCGGGTGCGAGGCGCCGTACTGCAGGGAGTAGCCGGAGGCCACGTGGAGATGGACGAACGGGTCAGGCGACACCGCTGTGTCCGAAGCCGCCGTGTCCGAAGCTGCTGTGCCCGGACGTGTGGCTGGCGACCGCCGGCGCGTGGGGCACCAGCCCCAGCGCCTGCTCGATGACGGCCAGGAAGCGGTCGGAGTCGCGGACCAGGTCGTCGGCCTCGCGCTCGGTCACCGCCCGGGTCGAGCCGGCCTCGGCTGCGGCGCGCTTGCTCGCGCCGGCGGCGAAGAACCGGGCCCACTCCTCCAGCTCGGGGGCCACCTCGGTCAGCAGGACCCAGGCGTTCTTCTGCCGACGGGCCCGGGGAGCCGGGTGGGCCCGTGCGGCCAGCAGCGCAGCGGCCGCTCGCAGGGCGGCCACGTGGGCGCAGGCGTAACGGGTGGGCACGTCGCGTGCCGCGATCGACTCCTGCAGGGACTCGGCCGCGCGGGCGAGGTAGGCGTGGGTGGTCGCCGGCAGCAGGTGCGGGTTGAGGGTCGGGGCCGTTGCTCGGGTCATCTCGTCCACCTCAGTCCGCGCAGCCGACGAGCTGCCAGCTGCCGTCGGCCCACGAGAAGGACAGGTCGAAGACGCCGGACCGCTCGGATCCGGTCGCCCCGGAGCCACGACCGGCCTCCACGCGCCACAGCTCACGCTCGACCAGCAGGTCGGCGCCGGCCGTCGGCGGGCTCGCAGTCAGGGTGGCGCCGGCGTCGTCGGAGCCGATCACGGCCCGGGCCCCGGAGGACTGCCACCACGGAGCCGTCTCCACCCAGTGGGCCAGCACCTCGCGGACCTTCCACAACCGACCGCGCCACAGGAACTGCTCGGGCCCCTCGGTCTCTCCCCGTCGCACCTCGACGGGGTCGTCGTACAGCCTCATGCGTGCCTCCTCACCACTCGTCGACCCCGCCACCGGCCTCGGTGACGATGGGGGTCGAGGTCACCGCCACCGAGGCCAGTCCGAACAGATGTTCGAACAAGGACCAAGGTACACGGACCCACCGACAGCGGGTCAAGAGGCGATCGCGACGAGAAGGAGAGGAGAGGGTGCGAGACCCTCAGTGCGCGCGCAGGTAGGCGCTGGTGTCCCGGCGCCAGAGGAAGAACACCAGCACGGCGTACAGCAGCATCGACAGCGCCGAGAGGCCGACGAACAGGACCGGCAGGTGGTTGAGCAGGCCCAGCGCGGCCACGAGCACCCCGAAGAACGCCATCAGCGTGAGGACCAGTCGCGCCCAGCCGTGCCCGTCGACCAGGAAGGCCGCGAGCACGGTCGCCAGCAGCAGGAAGACCACCAGCGACACCACTGCGAGCGGCACGAACTTGGGCACGATGGCGCTCTCCCGCAGCGCGTCGATCCCCCCGGACGCCAGGATCTCCTGTGCGGACGGGTTGCCCTTGGCCCACGAGAGGATCACCTCGTCGAGCTGTACCCACGTCAGCAGCGCGGTGACCGCGCTGACGAGCACGATGGCGATGAGCACCTGCACTGCACGCTCGACGGACGTGGGCACCTGGCGACGCAACAAGACTGTTCCCCTCAGGAGTCGAACGGTGGCTAGGCTCCCGGCATGGCGAGCGAGCATCCGTCGGTCATCAGTTTTCGAGACGAGCTGACCCGGCGCGGCGGCACCGGTGACGTGGTCATCCTGCCCGATGCGGTCCACACGGCGGCACTCGCCGCGGAGGCGCTCGGCTGCGAGGTCGGCGCGATCGCCAACAGCCTCCTCTTCGACGCGGGCGGGGTGCCCGTCCTGCTCCTCACCTCGGGCGCGCACCGGGTCGACGTGGGCAAGGCCGCCGCCACGGTCGGCGTGCCGGCCCTCGCGCGGGCCACGCCGGACTTCGTCCGACGGCACACCGGCCAGGTCATCGGCGGCGTCTCCCCCTTCGACCACCCCACGCCCGTGGGCACCTGGATCGACACGGACCTGCGCGCGTACGACGTCGTGTGGGCCGCCGCCGGCCACCCCGCCGCCGTCTTCTCCACCACCTTCGACGAGCTGGTCGCGATGACCGGCGCCACCGAGATCGCGGTGGCGTGATGGACTCCCTCTCGCTGGCCTTCACGGGAGGCTGGGCGAGCGGCATCAACGCCTACCTCGTCGTGATGGTGCTCGGCATCGCCGACCGGGTGGGCCACGTCGCCGACATCCCCGACGTGCTGGCCCGCTGGGACGTGCTCGCGGCGGCCGGGATCATGTTCACCCTCGAGTTCGTCGCCGACAAGATCCCCTACCTCGACTCCACCTGGGACGCGGTCTCGACCGCGATCCGGCCCACGGTGGGTGCCGTGATCGGCGTCCTGCTCGCCGGCGACGCGACGTCGCTGGACCAGGCGGTCCTCGGGGTCGTCGGCGGCGGCACCGCGCTGCTCTCGCACCTGGTCAAGGCCGGGAGCCGGCTCGCCATCAACTCCTCCCCCGAACCCGTCACCAACGTCACCGCCAGCGTCGCCGAGGACCTCACCGTCCTCGGGGTCGTGTGGGTCGCGATCGAGCACCCCCAGGCCGCCGCGGCGATCGCCGCGGTGCTGCTGGCCGTGGGCCTCATGGCCCTCGTCGTCCTCGGCCGGTTCGTGCGGCGCGGCTGGCGCCGGTGGAAGCGGCGCGAACCCGTCCTCCAGGGCTAGGCCGCGACGAGCGGGACGCCGTACGCCGCGAGGCCGAGCCCAGCGCGGGGCGGGGGGTCACGGGCCCTAGGGTGCTCGCCATGGCGCGCGTGGTGGTGGTGGGTGGCGGGTTCGGCGGCCTCGCGTCGGCCGCCCGGCTGGCCCGGCTCGGCCACGAGGTGACCCTCGTCGAGCGGTCGCCCGCGCTGGGTGGCGCACTGTCGACGGTCTCCACCGACCAGGGCTTCGGGTGGGACGCCGGACCCACCTCGACCCTGCTCCCCGCCGTCCTGCGCGACCTCTTCCGCAAGACCGGGCGCCCGCTGGAGCGCGAGCCGGGTGGCGTCGACCTGGTGGCCCGGGACCTGGTCCGGGAGCACCGCTTCGACGACGGGTCGGTCCTGCGGCTGCCGGGGGGCTCGCGCGCGGCCCAGCTGGCGGCCTTCGACGAGCTCGGGGCGGGCCTCGGCGAGCAGTGGGTCGGCCACGTCGCGTCCTACTCCGACACCTGGGACCTGCTGCGCCGCGACTACCTCGAACGGCCGTGGGACCCCACGCTGGCCCCGAAGGCCCTCACCGACCTGCTGACCGGCCGCGAGGTCCTGCACCGGCGGCTGCGGCGAACGTTCCGTGACGAGCGGCTCCGGCTGGTGGCCGGACACCCGTTCGTCGCCGACGGCCACGACCTGCGCAACGTGCCGGCCTGGCTGGGCGTGCTGGCCTACGTCGAGCAGCGCTTCGGCGCGTGGACCGTCCCGGGGGGCATGGCCACGCTCGGCACGGTCCTCGCCGAGCGCCTCGGCACCCGCGGCGTCACCGTGCTGACCACCACGACCGCCCACGACGTCGTCCTGCGCGAGGGCCGGGTGGCGGCCGTCACCACGTCGGCCGGCGAGCTGGACGCCGACCGCGTCGTCTGCGCCGTCGACCCGCGCCGGCTGCCGACCCTCGCCCGGTACGTCGAGCGCACCATGCCGGCGATCCCGCCGGTCGTCTGCCACCTCGGCCTCGCGGACGCCCACACCCTGCCCGACCTGCCGCACGAGGTCGTCCTGCACGGCGACCCGATGCTGGTCGTCCGCACCGGCGGCCGGGCACCCGAGGGCGCCGCCGCCTGGACCGTCCACGGCCGTGGCCGGCTCGCCGAGGACATCCTCCGGGCGCTCGCGCGGCACCGGATCGACGTGCGCGACCGGGTCGTCGTACGGGTCGACCGGTCGCCGCGCGACCTCGTCGACGACTGGGGCGGATCGCCGCTCGGCGTGCTGTGGCAGGGCCGGGCGACGGTCCGGTCGCGGCTCGGCCCGACGACGCCGGTGCCGGGCGTGTACGCCGCGGGGGCGCACGCCACCCCCGGCTCCGGGCTGCCGTTCGTGGGGCTCTCGGCCGCGCTCGTCGACCAGGCCATCGGCCCGGCCTGAGCCCGGGAGTCCCTCAGACGAGCGTCCAGGTGACGGTCACGGCGCCCTGCACCGCCGTCTCGCCCGGCTCCAGCCCGGCCCCCGCCGCCTTCAGGGCCACCGGTGCGGGTCCCCCGGCCCCCGTCGGCAGTCCCTCGACGATGGCCACCACGTCCCCGAGGTCCGCCCCGGCGAGGGCGGCCAGGTGGGCGGCGTGCGCCCGGGCGTCGTCCCAGGCGGCCTCGGCCGCCGTCGAGCGCGCACCCGTGGGGTCGCTGACGTCCAGCGAGACGCCGTCGACCACCAGGGCGTCGCCGACCGCGTCCGCGAGCGCCGTCACCAGGTCACCCGCCTGCTCCACCGAGGTGCAGCGGATCGCCAGCGAGTGCCGCGCCTCGAAGCCCGCGGGGCGCCCCTGCTGGTCGTGCCAGGGCCAGACGCTGAGACCCGTCGACCCGGGCACCAGGTCATGCTCGCGGGCCACCTCGCCGGCCCGGTCGGCCGACGCCGACACCCCGGACAGCGCGCCGGCCACGCCGGCGGCACGATGGACGGTGGCGACGCGGACCACGGCCGAGTCGGGGACGACGGAGGCGACACCGTGTCCGGTCACGGTGACGGTGCGGAGGACGGTCATGGGTGCACCGTAGCGACCTCAGCGGTGGTGGGTCTCCGGTCAGACGGTGATGCGCAACGCGGAGAAGATCTCCCGCGTCGCCTTGGACCGGTTGAGCGTGTAGAAGTGCAGCCCCGGGGCCCCTGCGGCGAGCAGCGCCTCGCACAGCTCGGCCGCCATCGCGATCCCCTCGGCGCGCARCCCGGCCGGGTCGTCCTCGTACGGCGCGAGGCGACTGTGCACCGCCTCGGGCACGGGGTGGCCCGAGAGCTCGGCCATCCGCGAGACCTGGCGCAGGTTGAGGATCGGCATGATCCCGGGGAGCACCGGGATGTCCACGCCCACGGCGCCCGAGCGCTCGAGCAGGCCGGCGTAGTCGTCGGCGGAGAAGACCATGTCGGTGATCGCGAACTCGGCACCGGCCTCCTGCTTGGCGAGCAGCACGCGCGCGTCCTGCTCCAGGGACTCAGCCGACGGGTGGCCGAGCGAGAAGGCCGCGACCGCGACCGCGAAGTCGCCCCGGCGGCTCGCCAGCGCGACCAGCTCGCTGGCGTGGGTGAGACCGCCCTCGGTGGGCACCCAGTCGGCCCGCGGCCCGTCCTGGGGGTCGCCGCGCAGGGCGAGCACGTTGGCGACACCCGCCGCGGCGTAGCTGTCCAGGATCGACTCGAGCTCCTCGCGGGTGTGGCCCACGCACGTGAGGTGGCCGACCGGCACGAGCGACGTCTCGCGGGCGATCCGTCCGGTGATGCGGACCGTGGTGTCGCGCGAGGTGCCGCCGGCGCCGTACGTCACGGAGACGAAGGTGGGGTCGTAGGGCTCGAGCTCGGTGATGGCCCGCCAGAGCTGCTCCTCGCCCTCCGCGTCCTTGGGCGGGAAGAACTCGAAGGAGAACGAGCGCTCGCCGCCCTCGATGCGCTCCCGCATGCTCCGTCCGCGTCCCTGGGTCATGCTCCAACCCTAGGTACCGAGGGGGCGCGGGACCGCATCCGTCCACTGGTTAGGCTCCCGGAGTGACCAGCCCGGTGAGCACCCAGTGGGACCCCGCCGACTTCCGCGACCGGATCCAGACGGTGCTCGACGCCTTCCTCGACGAGCAGGCGAAGACCCTCTCGCCCCTGGGCGACGACGCCGCGCGGCTCATCGCGGAGGCGCGCACCAGCGTCCGCGGCGGGAAGCGCTTCCGGGCCGCGTTCTGCTACTGGGGCTATCGCGCCATCCACCCCGACGTCGCTGACGAGGACGCGCTGGCCCGCGCCTGCGCCGCGCTCGAGCTGCTGCACGCGAGCGCCCTCGTGCACGACGACTACATGGACGCCTCCGACACCCGGCGCGGGCGACCGGCGACCCACCGGGCCTTCGAGGCAGAGCACCGCGGGGCCGGGTGGCGCGGACGCGCCGACCAGTACGGCGCCGCGGCCGCGATCCTGCTCGGCGACCTGCTCCTGGGGTGGTCCGAGGAGCTGCTGCGCCGCTGCGGGCTGCCGCTGGCGAGCGTCGTACCGGCCCTCGAGGTCTTCGACCTGTGCCGTACCGAGGTGATCGCCGGTCAGTTCCTCGACGTGTCCGTGCAGGCCCGCGGGCGCGCGGACGTCGACACCGCGATGACGGTGCTGCGCTACAAGTCCGCCAAGTACTCCATCGAGCGACCGCTGCACATCGGGGCCGCGCTGGCCGGTGCGACGCCCGCGCAGCTGGAGGAGCTGAGCAGGTTCGGGCTGCCGCTCGGCGAGGCGTTCCAGCTCCGCGACGACCTGCTCGGGGTGTACGGCGACCCCGCGACGACGGGCAAGCCGGCCGGCGACGACCTCGTGGAGGGCAAGCGCACCGTGCTGGTCGCCCTGGCCCTCGACGGCACCGACCGCGACGGCGCCGGGCGCCTCGACGCCGCGCTCGGCACCAGCCTCGACGAGGCCGCGGTGGCCGAGCTGCGCGACATCATCGACCGCTCCGGCGCGCACGCGCAGGTCGAGGAGGTCATCGCGGCCCTGGCCGACCGGGCGGTCGCGGCGCTGGAGACCCCCACCGTGGACGACGCGGCCCGGGGCGTCCTGCGCGAGCTGGCCGCCGCTGCGACCCAGCGCACCGTCTGACGGACTCTCGGACCCGACGCCTCCGACCGGGCTCAGTCCAGGCTGGGCAGCCCGGCCACCTCGGGCCCCTCGCCCCGCAGGAGCACGGCGAACGGCACACCACGATCGGCGTGCACCCGCGACCCCAGGACGGTGAGCGCGATGTCGAACGCCTTCTCGTCGCCCCGCGCGAGCGTCGCCCAGCCGTCCCACAGCAGCACCACGCCTTCGGCACCGGCCCCGATGTCGTGCAGGCAGTCGGCGAGGGCGTCGAAGTTCTGGCCGTACCAGTCGGGGAAGGCGAGCGCCTGCCCCACCGCTGCGAGGAAGTCGGCCTTGCCGTCCTCGACCCAGCCGTCCACGTGACCCAGGGCCCAGCCGGCGTGCTCGACGGTGCGGCGTACGTCGTCGACGTCGAACGTGCCGTGCCACAGGTAGGTGCCGGGGTCCACCCGGCCGGCCAGCAACGCCGCGAGTCCGCTCATCGCACGATCCTCTCGAAGGACGCGTAGTGGTCCCCGGTCCAGTAGAGCTCGCCGTCCCGGCCGGCCACGATGCGGCGCGCGCCGCGGTCCTCGGAGCCGGGTGTGGGCACGGTGTACTCGGTGTAGTAGCCCTGCGGTTGGTCCGGGAGGAGCTCCTCCCGGTTGCCGAAGGTGCCGCCGTCCTCGTCCTCGGGGAACGGTCCGCCGGCGTCGATCAGCTCGACGGTGTCGGCCGCCTCGGGCGGCAGGTCGACCAGCCGCACCTGCGACAGCCCGCTCGCGTCATCGGCCGGTGGGTCGGCCCCGGGGGTGCTCCCGCTCCCCTGGGTCCACCACACGACGACGGCGACGAGGAGCGCGAGCAGCAGCCCGAGCGCGTTCCGCTGCCCTGTCCGCATGGCCGGTCAGGCTACCCGCGTCAGAAGCCGAGGACCTGGGCGCGACGCTTGACCTCGGAGCCCCGGTTCTCCCGCAGGGCGTCGATGGGACGGCCCGGGAGGTCGTCGTCGGTGAAGATCCAGGCGATGCACTCGCGGTCGTCGAAGTGACGGTCGTGCAGCAGCGTCAGCAGCCCGGGCAGACCCTTGACCACGAGGCCGTCCTGGATGAAGTCGGCCGGCACCCGGGGGCCGGCCCCGGGGCTGGACACGGCCCCGGCCAGCTCGTGGTCCTTGATCATCGTGCGCACCTTGGCGGGGGTGACACCGAGGGCATCGCCGACCTCGTCCCAGGTGAGCCAGGTGGGGACGAGGGCAGCCAGATCGGCCTCGGACAGGGGTACGTCGCTCATGGGACGCAGTTTTCCACGCGGGGGCTCCCGGGGCCGATTCACGCCCCCCGGCGACACGCCCGGCCCGGGCCCGGCTGGTCTGGACCGGGTCCCGGTGCGTACCGTCGAACGCTCGCCGCGACGCCTTCCCCTCGGTCTCCGATGAGTCCGGGCGACGCAGCGAGGACGAGGAGAACCGTCGTGCGACGACCCCTGATCGCGGCCACCGCTGCCGCGGCGGCCCTGATGCTCGCGCCGCTCTCGCCGGCAGCCGCCGACCACGAGCGGCTGCCCGATGGCCGCCACCTGAAGACCTACACCGTCAAGGCCGGCGACACCGCCACCGGGCTGGCCGTCCGCTTCCACGCCTGGACCGCCGAGCTGATCTCCCACAACCACCTCGACGCCTCCGGGCGGCTGCGCGTCGGCCAACGGATCGAGATCCCGGTGGTCACGAGGGCGCGGGACAAGGACCGGGACAAGGACCGCGACAAGGGCAAGCACCAGCACGGGGGCACGGGCGGCACCGGGGGCTCGTCGGGCTCGTCGGCCGGCCACCCGTCGCGCGACCGGGTACGCCGCACCATCACCCGCGCAGCGAAGTACCGCGGGGTGGACCCGCAGCTCGCGCTCGCCATCGGCTGGCAGGAGTCCGGCTGGCAGATGCACCGTGTCTCCAGCGCCGGGGCCGTCGGCGCGATGCAGGTGCTGCCCGGCACCGGTCGCTGGATGGAGCAGTACGCCGGTCGCGACCTGCGCCTGAGGGTCCTCAAGGACAACGCCACCGCCGGGGTGCTGCTGCTCGGCGTCCTCGACGACCACACCCGCAACCGCCGGCACCAGGTCGGCGCCTACTACCAGGGGCTCGGCGCGCTGCAGGAGCACGGGCTGTACGGCGAGACCAAGGCCTACGTCGCCAACGTGCTCGCCATCAAGGAGCGCCTCGAGGCCGGTCGGCCGCCGGCCTGAGCGGCGTACCGGAGCGGGCAGGACGCAGCCACGCCACGCCGGGGCGAGGCGCCGGGGCGGTGTCGGGGCGCGCGATTCGTACGATGGGGCCTCCGGATCCTTCCCCGTCCGGTGATGGAGGTCGAGCTGTGGAGCCACGCGACGAGCCGACCGGGTCCGGTCGCGGCCCGGCGCGCGGTGCTGCCGAGAGGCGCACCAGCACCGATGCCCTCGTCGRCCGCCTCCTCGACCGTCGCTACCGGATCGGGGGACGCATCGCCCGCGGTGGCATGGCCAGCGTGTACGAGGCCACCGACATCCGCCTGGACCGGACCGTCGCCGTCAAGGTGATGCACCCCGGCCTCGGCGACGACGACGACTTCGCGCAGCGCTTCGTGCGCGAGGCCCGCGCGGCCGCCCGGCTCAACCACCCCCACGTCGTGGGGGTCTACGACCAGGGCGATGACGACGGCACGGTCTTCCTGGCCATGGAGTACGTGCCCGGGCACACCCTGCGCGACGTGATCCGCAAGGAGTCGCCGATGGCGCCGCTGCGGGCGCTGGCACTCCTCGAGCCGGTCGTGTCGGCGCTGGCCGCGGCCCACCGGGCCGGGCTCATCCACCGCGACGTCAAGCCGGAGAACGTCCTCATCGCCGACGAGGCCCACGGCGGTGGGGTCAAGGTCGCCGACTTCGGACTGGCCAAGGCCGTCAGCGCGGACACCCAGCACACGGCCACCGGCGGCGTCCTCATCGGGACGGTGTCCTACCTGGCTCCCGAGCTCGTCGTCGACGGCCGGGCCGACGCGCGCGCCGACGTGTACGCCGCCGGCGTCGTCCTCTACGAGCTGCTCACCGGCCGCAAGCCGCACGAGGGCGAGAGCCCCATCCAGGTCGCCTACCGGCACGTCCACGAGGACGTCCCCGCACCGTCGGCGCTCCAGCCGGACCTCCCGGCGTACGTCGACGCGCTCACCGCCCGCGCCACCAGTCGCGACCGCACCCAGCGCCCCGCGGACGCCGGCGTGCTGCTGCACCAGATCCACCGCGTCACCCAGGCCCTGCGCGAGGGCGTCACCGACGACCCCGAGCTGACCGCCGACCTGGCGCCCGTGGCGCCGTACGTCGACGACAGCATGGACGCGGAGACCGACGAGGACACCACGCCCGAGCCGTTCGACCCGGTCGAGATGGCCAACCTCAGCGCCCGCCTCCAGCCCCCGCCGGGCGACCCGCGGGCGGAGATCGTCGAGGACCGCCACCACACGACGGTCTTCGACCGCAGCACCGTGAAGACGGCGGCGGCGGGCGGTCCGCCGCCCCGGAGGCCCGCCGGCCGTCGGCCGTCCCGCCAGCCCAGCGTGCCCGCGCCGGTGGTGACGACGGCGCGCTCGAGGTCGGTCAAGGGACCCCTCGCGCTGCTGCTCACCGTGCTGCTCGTCGCCGCCCTCGGCGGCGGGGCGTGGTGGTTGGGGTGGGAGCGCTACACCGTCACCCCCGGGGTGCTCGGCGTCGACGCGGCCACGGCCGCCGCCGAGCTCGACAAGGCCGGACTCGACGCCGAGGAGGGCGATCCCCGCTACTCCGAGACCGTGGAGGCGGGGCTGGTGCTCGGCACCGACCCGGAGCCCGGGGACCGGGTGCTCGACGGCGGCACGGTCACCCTGGTCATGTCCCTGGGACCGGAGCGCTACGAGGTGCCGGCCCTGGCCGGGCTGACCGAGGACGAGGCCCAGGACGCCCTCGACCAGGGCAACCTGGCCTTCGGGGAGAGCAGGGAGAAGTTCTCGGACTCGGTGCCGGCAGGTCAGGTGATCAGGTCGGCGCCCGCCACCGGCAAGATCCTCAAGCCCGACGCGCCCGTCGACCTGGTGCTCAGCAAGGGCCGGCGCCCTATCGACATCAAGGACTGGACCGGCGAGGACGCCGAGCAGGCGACCACCGCCCTCGAGAGGCGCAAGCTGGTCGTCGAGGTCGCCGGCGAGGAGTACAGCGACACGGTCGACGAGGGCGACGTGATCTCGCAGAACCCGACCGCCGGGCCGCTCTACAAGGGCGACACCGTGCAGCTCGTCGTCTCCCGGGGGCCCGAGCTGGTCGAGGTCCCCCAGGTGAAGGCGATGGGAGTCGAGGCCGCCACCGACCGGTTGGAGGCGCTCGGCTTCGAGGTCGACGAGCGGAGGTCGGACCTGTACCTCGGGCTCGGCTTCGTCGCCAGCACCGACCCGGGGGCCGGCGCGATGGTCCCGATCGGCAGCACGATCACCCTCTCCCTGGTCTGACCGTCCCCCTCCCTAGGGTGCTGCCATGGACCCGGCGACCCGCAACCCGATCGGCACCCACGTGACGGTCGGCAAGGGGCTCGTCGCAGGAGCCCTCGCCCAGGTGGCGGACGTCGGCTACGAGACCCTCCAGGTCTTCACCGGCAACCCGCGCGGCTGGGCGCACTCCCCGGGCCGGCCCGCGGAGGACGAGCGCTTCCGCGAGGAGTGTGCGCGGCGCGGCCTGCGGGCCTTCATCCACGCGCCGTACCTCGTCAACCTCGGCTCCCCCACCCCGCAGACCTGGGAGCGCTCGGTGGGCGTCGTGGCCCACACCCTGCGCCGCGCGGTCGAGATCGGCGCCGAGGGGGTGGTCGTCCACACCGGCTCGTACGTCGACCCCACCGGATCGCGGGAGCAGCACGACGCCGCGATGCGACGGGTGCGGGAGGGGCTGCTGCCGGTGCTGGAGGCGCTCGACGGCGAGGACGCCCCGTGGCTGCTGCTGGAGCCGACCGCCGGGCAGGGCCGGTCGCTGTGCGCGGGCGTCGACGACCTCGAGCCCTACCTCGCCGCCCTCGACCTCCACCCCCGGGCCGGGATCTGCCTGGACACCTGCCACGTCTTCGCCGCCGGCGCTCCGCTCGACGAGCCCGGCGGGGCGACCGCGACGGTCGACCGGATCGTGGAGATCGGCGGGGCCGGGCGGCTGCGCCTGATCCACGCCAACGACTCGATGGACGTGCGCGGCGCCTCCAAGGACCGGCACCAGCGGATCGGTGAGGGGCACATCGGCACCGACGCGTTCCGCGAGCTGTTCGCCCACCCGGCGACCGAGGGGGTGCCGTTCATCCTGGAGACGCCGGGCTCGCGCGACGCGGGCAACCCGGACCTCGAGGTGCTGCGACGGCTGCGGGCGGAGGCGGCGACGTGAGCGAGCGGCGTACCTCCCTGCTCGCGTCCCTGGCCCTGCTCGCCATGACGGCGACCTGGGGCTCGACGTTCTTCCTCATCAAGGACCTGCTGGAGCGGGTGCCGACGCTGGACTTCCTGGCCGTGCGGTTCGCGATCGCGAGCGCCTTCATGCTGCTCGTGGCGCCGCGCGCGCTCGCGCGGCTCTCCCCCGCCGTACGCCGCCACGCGGTGGTCCTGGGCGTGCTGTACGGCGTCGCGCAGATCCTCCAGACGGGCGGGCTCGCCCACACCCCGGCCAGCGTCAGCGGCTTCATCACCGGGATGTACGTCGTCCTGACCCCCGTGCTCGCAGCGGCGATCCTGCACACCCGGATCACGGCGGTGACCTGGGCGGCCGTGGTGCTCGCGACCGCCGGCCTGGGCGTCCTGACCCTGAGCGGCCTGAGCCTCGGGTACGGCGAGGCGGTCACGCTGGTGTCGGCCGTCCTCTACGCGCTGCACATCGTCGGGCTGGGTGCCTGGTCGACGCCGCGGGACGCCGTGGGCATGTCGATCCTGCAGATCATGGTGATCACCCTGGTGTGCCTGGTGGCGACGATCCCCGACGGGATCGTGCTGCCGTCCACGGGTCGGGACTGGCTGTCGGTGGTCTACATGGCGGTCTTCGCCGGCGCGCTCGCGATGCTGGGCCAGACCTGGGCGCAGGCGCACCTGCCGCCCACCCGCAGCGCGATCATCATGAGCATGGAACCGGTCTTTGCGGCGTCGTTCGCCGTGTGGCTCGGTGGGGAGGGCGTCACCCCCCGGCTCATCGTCGGCGGCCTGATGGTGCTCACCGCGATGCTGGTCGTGGAGCTGGTGCCGCGACGCAGGGTCGAGGCCGAGGTCTCCCACATCGCCGTCTAGCCCGGGCGCCGCCTTGCGCCACCGCCTAGGGTCGTGCCCATGAGCACCTGTGCACGGTGCGGCCATGAGCTCGGGGTGGGCCGCTTCTGCACCAACTGCGGGCACCCGATCGGCCAGCCCGTCCCCGAGTCCGAGGTGCTCCCCCGCCTCGAGGACGCGCCCGCCGGGACGACCGACCGCTCCCCCGTGGAGCAGCGGCCACCGTGGCTGCTCGCCGTGATCGGTGCCGTCGTGGTCCTGGTCCTCGTCGTGGTGCTCGCCTCCTGCCTCGGCGGCGACGACGACCCGCCGGAGTCCGCAGGCACCCGCAGCGACCCGGCCACCGG
>NZ_JBFUKA010000101.1:0-13570 GCF_056401085.1 Nocardioides sp. P4_G4 | reverse complement strand
GTCTTCATGAGCGCGGTGGTGCCGTTGGACAGGCGCAGCCGGGTGGCCGTGGAGATGTCGCCACCGGCCACCGGCGCCGTAGCCACCACAGCAGCGCCGAGGAGCTCCTCGGCGCGGCGGGCGACCAGGGGCTGACGGGTCATCGGGTGGGGACGTCCGTCCGGTCCCGGCGCTGCAGCGCGTCCACGATCGCGGCACTCGTGCGTTCCACCATGGCCAGCACCTCCCCGAATCCGTCGTCACCACCGTAGTACGGGTCCGGTACCTCCCCGCCTCGGCCGACGGGGTCGAAGTCGCGGAACAGGCCGACCCGCTCGTGCCGGCCGACGTCGTCCAGGTTGGCGAGGTCCATCACCAGGACCGCGTCGTGGGTCGCCAGCCAGCCGTCGTCGTACTGGCGGGCGCGGTGGGCTGACGGGTCGTAGCCCTCACCGATCAGCGCGGTCGCGGCCCGCGGGTCCATCGGCCGCCCGACGTGCCAGCCACCGGTGCCGGCGCTGCTGACCTCGACCTTCGCGGCCAGGCCGGCTCGGTCGAGGTGGTCGGCCAGCACCACGTGGGCCATCGGGGAGCGGCAGATGTTGCCGAGGCACACGAGGGCGATCCGGTAGGGCCCGTCGGTGTGCTGGGCGGGCAGGCGGTCCATCACCCGTCGTTCACCACCGCGTCGATGGCCCACGTCGAGAGGGTGATGACCACCGAGCCCAGGACCGCGGCCCAGAAGCCGTCGACGGTGAAGCCGAGGTCGAACGCGTCGGCGAGGCGGGCGGTGAGCAGCAGCATCAGGGCGTTGATGACGAGCAGCAGCAGGCCCAGGGTGAGCAGGATGAAGGGGAGGGAGAGCAGCGTGATCACCGGCTTGATGAAGGTGGTCACCAGGCCGAGGATCAGCGCGACGCCCAGCAGCGGCAGCACCTTGTCCTGCCAGTCGGCGCCCTCGAAGGAGATGCCGTCGAGGAGCCACGCCGCTACGGCGACCCCTCCCGCGGTGGTCAGCAGCCAGATCACGAACCTCATGCCGCCAGCGTAGGGGCGGGGGTGGAGCAGGTCCCGGGTCGCTCAGGCCGACGTCGGCGCCCAGTTGCCGTGGAACCCTGCCGGCACCCGGCCCGGCAGGTGCACGGCTGCGACGTCCTCGAGCGACGCCGCGTCGAGGACGCGGAGGTGCGACCGGCCCTCGGCAGCGTCGAAGACGTAGCCCAGGAGCACCCCGTCGCCCTCCGTCGAGCTCCCGGGGGTCGGGACGAAGCAGAACTCGCTGGCCTCGAGGCCGGCACCGAGGCGTCGTACGTCGGTGCGCCCGGCGTCGAGGTCGTGGCGCAGCACGGTGTCGCCCGTGCGCCCTCCCTCGAAGCCGACGGCCCAGCCGAACCGGTGGCGCCGTCCGGTCAGTCGCTCGTCGTGGCGCGGGAACTCCTGCGACCGCTGGTCGAAGCCCTCCTCGCGGGCCCGGCCGGTGGCCAGGTCGAGGGTGAAGCGCGAGAGCACGGCCGCGCCCTCGTCCGGACCGTCGAGGACGGTGGCGAACATCCGCGGGTGCTTGACCACGTCGACGACGACGGTGTCCCCGTCGTCGTACGCGTTGAGGGTGTGGAAGACGAAGCACGGGTCGATGTCGAACCAGCGGATCGCGTCGCCGTCGGCGTCCCGGGCCAGGACGCCGATGCGGGCGGGGTAGCCGGGGTCCCAGCGGTAGGGCAGCTGCGGAGAGCTGCCGCCGCCCCCGGAGCCGCGGGCGACCCGGGCGATCATCGGCTCGGGCACCGGGTTGCGACCGACGACCCGTCCGAGCACGCCCCGCACGAGCGGGCGCAGCACCCGGGGAACGTCCGAGGTGGCCGCGGCGAGGTCGAAGGTGACAGGCAGGTCGAGCACCACCACGTGGCGCTCGGTGAGGGCGAAGTCGTGCATCATCGGGCTGCCGTGGACCGTGATGTCCACGCTCCGCCGGATCCGTCCGGTCGTGTCGAGCACCGAGTAGTCGACACGGTTGCCGCGCATCCAGCTGTAGGAGATCGCGTGCAGCTCGCCGGTGTCCGGGTCCTCGTGCGGGTGCGCGGTGTAGCCGGGCCGGCCGGGGATGCTCGGCAGGGTCCCGCCGAAGTCGCAGGGCCCTACGGTGTCGAGCTCGTGGGTCAGCTCGTACGGCGGGGAGCCGCCCTCGACGAGCGCGAGCGTCCGGCCGGCGTGCTCCAGGACGTTGGTGTTGGCCGCGAAGTCCGACCCGGCGGGGGTGCCCCTGACCGGCTCGCCCAGCGTGGTGGCGACGTCGGCGGAGCGGACCCAGCGGTTGCGGTACCACTGGGCCCGGCCGTCGCGCAGGTGGACGCCGTGCACCATCCCCTCGCCGAGGAACCAGTGGAAGTGCGGCCCCTGCTCGTGGGTCGGGTTGGGGCCGATGCGCAGGTAGCGACCGTCGAGGTGCTCGGGCAGCGTCCCGGTCACGTCGAGGTCGACGGCCGTGAGCTCCTCGGTCACGGGCGCGAAGTTGTCCCGGAGGTAGCGGCTGGTGGTCGGCGGGGTGTGGGTCAGGGTCATGACGGTCTCGGCTCGGGAAGAGGGACGGATAACACTGTTATCGATTGACCATAACGTCGTTATGACACGATGTCGAGGGTGAGCACCGATCCCGCCCCGGCCTCCTCCGAGCTGCAGCGGCGGCTGCTCGAGGAGGCCGCGCGGATATTGGACGAGGAGGGCCCCTCGTCGCTGTCGGCGCGCCGGCTCGCGAGTGCCGCGGGGACCTCGACGATGGCGGTCTACACCCACTACGGCTCGATGGCGGGTGTGGTCGACGCCGTGGCCACCGAGGGCTTCCGCCGACTCATCGAGCACGTGGATGCCGTGGGGCGCTCGGACGACACCCTCGACGACCTCCGGCGGATGGCGGGCGCCTACCGCGACAACGCCCTGGAGAACCGACACCTCTTCGGCGTGATGTTCGGCGCGGTCAGCGTCGGCGGCTTCCACGGCCACGGGGCCGACCCCGAGGTGGCGGCGGCCGCGTTCGGCCAGATCGTGTCCGGCACCGCGCGCGCCATGGACGCGGGCGTGCTGCTCGCCGGCGACCCGCGCGCGGTGGCCGCGCAGTTCTGGAGCGCCCTGCACGGCTACGTGATGCTCGAGCTGGCGGGCATGGACCGGGTGGTCGACGACTCGGAGCGCACCGTGCTGTGGCCGATGCTGGCCCACCTGCTGGCCGCCCTCTCGCCCCCGGCTCGCTAGCCTCCTCGCGTGACGATCGGCGGGACGGGCGTGATGCTCCTGGGCTGCCTCGCCGCGCTGGTGGTCTTCGCCGGCCTCGCCCGGCTCCTGCGCGGGCGCCTCGGTCCGGTGACGGCCGTGGCCATCGCCGGGTTCTGCTGGACCGTGGTCTGCATCGGCATCCTCACCCTCATCCCCGCGGAGTGGGGGATCGGCGTGGTGCCGGTCGAGGAGGCGCAGACCACCTGCTCGCTCGACTACGGCGGCCCGGCTCCCGACGGCTTCTGGCTCCTCCCGGGAAGCCAGCGGCTGCTCAACATCGCCGTCTTCGTGCCCGCCGGGGCCCTGTGGGTGCTGGCGGTCGCGCGCTGGCGCACCCGGTGGGTGCTCGCTCCGCTGGGGATCGCCGCGCTGGGGCTCTACTCGCTGTTCATCGAGACGGTCCAGCTCGCCGCGGCCCGCATCGGGCGCGCCTGCGACGTGACCGACATGGTCGACAACGTCGCGGGGGCCGTCCTCGGCGGGCTCCTCGGTGTCCTGCTCGCCCTGGTGCTGCGGCCGTGGCGCTACCGCCGCCCCGCTGTCGTCGGCCGGCGCTAACCTGCTCGCCATGTCCACCCCGTCCAGCCCCACGCCCCCCTCGGCCCGCCGCAACGTCGCGGAGATCCCGACGTACGTGCCCGGCAAGCCGCCCACGCCCCGCGAGGGCCTCACGACGTACAAGCTGTCGTCGAACGAGAACCCCTACCCGCCGCTGCCCGGCGTCGTGGAGGCGGCGACCCGCGCCGCGGAGGCGATGAACCGCTACCCGGACATGGGCAACAGCGCGTTGTACGACGCCCTGTCGGCCCGGCTGGGCGTCCCGACGTCCGACCTCGCCGCGGCGACGGGGAGCGTGGCCCTGATCTACCAGCTCCTCAACGCCTTCTGCGACCCCGGGGACGAGGTCGTCTACGCCTGGCGCTCGTTCGAGGCCTACCCGATCGCGGCCACCGTGGCCGACGCCACCAGCGTCCGGGTGCCGGTGCTCGCCGACGGCCGGCACGACCTCGACGCGATGGCCGCGGCGGTCACCGAGCGCACCAAGGTGGTCATCGTCTGCACGCCCAACAACCCCACCGGGCCGGCGGTGTCGCAGTCCGACCTCGACGCGTTCCTGGCCAAGGTCCCCTCGCACGTGGTCGTCGTGGTCGACGAGGCCTACCTCGAGTTCGTGCGGATGGACGACGCGGTCGACGGCGTCGCGACGTACCGCGCCCACGCCAACGTGATCGTGACCCGCACGTTCTCCAAGGCCTACGGCCTGGCCGGGTTCCGGGTCGGCTACGCGATCGCGCAGGCGCCGCTCGCGGGTGCGCTGCGGGCGGTGTCGCTGCCCTTCGGCGTCTCGTCGGTGGCCCAGGCTGCGGCGATCGCCTCGCTGGAGGCCGAGCCCGAGCTGCTGGAGCGGGTCGACGCGCTGGTGACCGAGCGGGTCCGCGTGGTGGCCGGGATCCGCGACGCCGGGTGGGAGGTCCCGGACGCGCAGGGCAACTTCGTGTGGTTCGGCCTCGGCGAGCGGACCGGCGACTTCGCGGCCGCGGCCGACGAGCTCGGCATCGTGGTGCGGCCCTTCGCCGGCGAGGGCGCGCGGGTGACGATCGGGGAGACCGAGGCCAACGACCGGCTGCTCGAGCTCGCGCGGACCTTCCCGCGCTGAGGGTTCCGGCGGCCTCGTTCCTGTGGACTGTGTCGGCGAGTCTGGCGCTGAGTGACGGTTGCAACCGTCACACAGCGCGGGAGTCCCCGCTCAGGCGGGGACTTTGACGGAGGGGTTCCGCGGCTCCCGGTCCATCGCCCGGAACGACGGCACCCGCGTCGGCGCCATGGTGGTGACGAAGTACGCCGCCCCGGCCAGCAGCAGGGCCGGTGAGAGGCCGAGGGTGGCCACGGCAATCCCGCCCAGGATGCCGCCGAGCGGCATGAGCGACCAGCAGATGGCGGTGTTGAGCGACGAGACCCGGCCCATCAGCGGGGCCGGGATCCGTTCCAGGATCACCGCGCCCAGGATGGGGTTGAGGAAGCCCGCCGCGGCCCCCGCCACGATCGTGACCGCGAAGACCGCCCACACCGGCGACTCCACCGCCATCACGACGAAGCGCGGCGCCCCCGCGATGAGGAACATCACCACATAGGTCCGGTAGCGGGGCAGCGTCTCACCCCAGCGTGCGGCGGCCAGCGCGCCGAGCACCGAGGCCGCGCTGAAGGCCGCGAACATCGCGCCCAGCACCTCGACCCCGGCGCCGGACTCCTTCGCCCAGACCGGGGCGAGCACCGTGACGTAGGCCTGGTCCACCAGGTTGGTCACCGCCACCATCGCGCAGATCGCGACCAGCACCGGCTCCGTCCGCAGGAAGTCCCAGCCCTGCCGGAGCTCGGTGAGGTACGACGTCGCGTCCTCGTCGTCGGTGTCGCCCGACGACTCGGGTCGATCGGGTCGCGGCACCGGACGACCCATCCCGGTGGTCGAGAGCGCGAAGACAGCGAAGGACACCACGAAGGACGCGGCGTCGACGTACAACGCCTCGGCGGCGCCCACCCCGGCGACCAGGAGGCCGGCCAGGGCGGCGCCGGCCATCGACGAGGTGCGCTCGACGGCACCCGCGAGGCCGGTGACCCGCTCCAGGGAGACGCCGGCGACCCGTGCGATCTCGGGAGTCATGGCCGCCTTGCCCGCGTCACCGGGCCCGCGCAGGGCGCCCGCCAGGGCGACGAGCACCAGGAGCACGGGGAAGGACAGCATCCCGAGGTGGTGCAGCAGCGGGACGGCACCCACGACGAGCGCCGATCCCAGGTCGCAGGCCAGCGTCACCCGGCGGGGCCCGACCCGGTCCAGCAGGGGCCCGCCGAGGGCCTTGAAGAGGACGAGCGGGGTGATCTCGGCCGCCGCCACCAGCCCGGTCTGGGTGGCCGACCCGGTCGTCGACAGCACGAACCACGGGATCGCGATCATCGAGACCCGGGTGCCGACGTAGGAGATGCCTTCGGCGGTGAGGCCGCCGACCAGGGGTGCGCGGCGGGTCACGACCGTGGTCGCAGTGCTCATGACTCGGGTCCGAGGGCGCCCGGGCGCGGGAAGGCGTTGAGGTTGACGGCGAAGGGGGCGGCGTCGGGGTCGTCGGAGTCCTGCGCGTCCTCGATGACCGCCACGAGGGCTTGGACGAGGGCGTCCGCCCGGGCGGGGCTGAGGCGGATCTCCCAGTCGCTGAGGGTACCGATCGAGCGCCACTCCTGGGGCAGGAACTGCCGCTCCGCGACCGCGGCGCGCAACCGGTCGCCGTACAGGAGGGCGACGGTCGCCAGATAGGCCTCGACGTCCTCGTCGCTCGCGCCCTCGCCCTGGAAGTCGGTGCGGGTGGCGTCGTGCGCGGCCCGCCACCACCTGTCGCGACCGGTGCCGCGCTCGGGGTCGTCCTCGATGAAGCCGTGCTGGGCGAGCTGGCGCAGGTGGTAGGACGTGGCGCCGGTGTTGAGACCCAGGCGCTGGGCCAGCGACGTGGCGGTGGCCGGGCCCTCGGTGCGCAGCAGGCCCAGCATCCGGAGCCGGACAGGGTGGCTCAGGGCGCGGAGGCCGGCGATGTCGGGGGAGATCGAGGAGGGCATGGCGTCAGCGTAGGACTGCAAAGAGTCCTTTGCAAGCACTTCTTTGCAGTCGGTGTTCGTGCGGCGGGACGACGGAGGTGCCGGGTCTGGGCTCCGTGACAGGATGGTTGAGACGGCAACGATCGATCGGGAGACGCGGCATGGGCGACACGACGTACACCTCGAAGGGCAAGCCCTTCGAGCGCGACATGGACTACATCAGCGACCGGATCCTCGCGGGTGGACGGTCGGCCGACCCGCAGGACCGGGGACCGCAGGACGTCCAGGTCTGGCCGGTGGAGCCGGGTCGCTACCGGCTCGTCGCCGCGAAGGCGTGCCCCTGGGCCAACCGCGCCATCATCGTGCGCAACCTGCTCGGTCTCGAGGACGTGATCTCGTGGGGAGCGCCCGGGCCGACCCACGACCAGCGCAGCTGGACCTTCGACCTCGACCCCGACGGCCGCGACCCGGTGCTCGGCATGACGCACCTGCAGGAGGCCTACCTCAACCGGGTGCCCGACTACCCGAAGGGCATCACGGTCCCCGCGATGGTCGACATCGAGTCGCGCGCCGTGGTCACCAACGACTTCCCGCAGATCACCCACGACCTGTTCTTCGAGTGGCGCGAGCACCACCGTCCCGACGGCCCCGACCTCTGGCCGGCCGACGTCCGCGACGAGATGGAGACCGTGATGAAGCGGGTCTTCACCGAGGTCAACAACGGCGTGTACCGCTGCGGGTTCGCCGGCTCGCAGGAGGCGTACGACGAGGGCTACGACCGCCTCTGGGTCGCGATGGACTGGCTCGAGGAACGGCTGACGGACCGTCGCTACCTGATGGGCGATGCGATCACCGAGGCTGACGTACGGCTGTTCACGACGCTGGCCCGCTTCGACGCGGTCTACCACGGCCACTTCAAGTGCAACCGGGTCAAGCTCACCGAGATGCCGGCCCTGTGGGGCTACGCCCGCGACCTCTTCCAGACCCCGGGCTTCGGCGAGACGATCGACTTCGACCAGATCAAGAAGCACTACTACGTCGTGCACACCGACGTGAACCCCACCCGCATCGTGCCCCAGGGGCCCGACCCGGACGTCTGGCTGGAGCCGCACGGACGGGGCTGACCTTCATGTGAGCGGGCACTTCCGGGCCAGTTTCGGGCCGATGCGGGAGCGGTGAGTCAGCCACATTCCTGGACGAGCAATTGTGGCGCCGTGACCGCCGGTCGGCGTGTCGGGGTGGACACGCCGCGCGGGAGGTCGACCAGCCACATTCCGCAGCGAGGGAATGTGGCTCACTCACCGCTCCGGGATGACGCGGTCGTGAGACGCGCGGAACTGCCCGGTCGGCTCAGGGGGTCGGTGTGGGGGTCGGCGTCCCGGTCGGTGTGGGTGTCGGTGTGGGCGTCCCGGTCGGCGGCTCGGTCGGCGTCGGCGTCTCGGTCGGAGCCGGGGTGGGCGTGGGGGTCTCGGTGACCGGGGGCGGAGGCACCGGCCCCTGGACGAACGCCGCGATCGACGGACCGTCCTTCGTCCACCTCAGCCGGACGGCGTACAGGGCGCGCTTGCCGACGTCCTCGTAGTCCTGGTGGCCCTGGTACGACTGGTAGCAGGGCAGGTTGGTGCCCTTGCAGACCCAGCCGTGGAAGAACATCCGGTTGGCCGCGGTGTCGGTCTCGGTGACGTAGTCGGCACCACCGGGCCCGCACACGCCGGTGTTGCGGCGGTTGAGCAGCGCGTGGCCGCGGGTGCCCTGCCAGCCCTGACTGCGGAACGCCGAGCGGCGCCAGATCGTGCGGTAGCGGCAGTCGCCGTAGTCGCCGCGGGAGGTGATCAGGTAGTGCCAGTCGCCGTGCCGGACCATCACCGGGTTCTCCAGCACCCCACTGTCGCGGATCAGCTCGCGGCTGTGCCCGAAGGTCGCGGTGCCGGCCGGGTTGAGCCGGATCATCCGGATAGTCGACGGGGTGCCCTGCGTGCGGTACATCAGGAACCGGCGACCGTCCGGGGCGATGTACGACGAGGGGTCGATGACCCCGCGTCGCGGCAGGCCGACGCGGCCCGGGACGGTGTCGAAGGCCGGGGTGGTGGTCGCGTAGTCCGGGCAGACGAGCGGCTTGTTGCCCAGCACGGTGAACGTGGACGTCAGGTCCGGCGCGGTGGCCACGCCGATGCAGCGGTCCTGGTCGTGGGGGAGCCCGGACGAGGGCATCGTGAAGTAGGCGACGTAGCCGGACGGGGCCTGCTCGATCTCCGGGCCCCACACGCCGGCGAACTTGGCCCAGGTCGGGCGACCGTTGAGCACGTCGCCGCCGCGTCCCCAGTTGCCCCAGTCGTAGTCCGAGCGCGCCGCGCGGCCGCGGAAGCCGGTGGCGGCGCCGTACCAGTGCTCGCCGTCGCGGACCACGCTCGGGTCGCCGAAGTCGCGGTCCCAGATGAGCGGTCGCGGGGCCACCGCGGCACGTACGGCCTTCCCCGGGTGCGACGCGTCCGGACGGTCCGCCGACGCGGTCGGCGACCCCGGTACGGCGAGCAGCGCCGGCACCACGAGCAGGGCGGCGAGCGCGCCGGTCCAGCGGGTCAGGTGTCGTGACATGTGGAAGGTCCCCCTCATGGCCGGAGATGCGGCCGGAGATGCAGCCAGAACCTTGATACCCCGGGAGCCCCAGGGCCGCGCAACTCCCGCGCGGGTCAGCGCCAGGTCGCCACCGTCGGGATGCCGCCCGGCCACGCCAGGTCGGCGGCGTACATCGGGCGGCGCGAGCCCAGCCGGGGCCGCTTCTTGACCAGGTCCACGCCCGACGGGCAGGGCCGGCGCTCGCACGTCCACGCATGCAGGAACAGCCGCAGCCGCGACCCCCGGGGCACGCCGCTCACGTCGGCGCCCCCCGGACCGCACAGGCCGGTGGTCCCCCGGTCGAGCAGCACACCCTCCTCGGCGGCGGTCCAGTCGAGCAGCGAGGCCGACCGGCGCCAGACCGTCCGGTAGGAGCAGCGCCCGAAGTCGCCCTGCGACAGCAGCATCACGTAGCCCTCGGGACGTCGTACGACGACCGGGTTCTCCAGGACGCCGTCGTGGCGGAAGAGCTCGACCGACGGGGCCGCGACCCGGATGCCGGACCGGCTCAGCGGCACGACCCGGATCGAGGAGGGGATGCGGTCGGTCTTGTAGAGCAGGTAGGGCCGCCCGTCCTCGACGTACAGGGACGGGTCGATCACCCCGGCCCGCGGCAGCGACCGGTCCGGCTGCGGCACGTCGTCGCCGGCCGAGGGAGCCATGGCGTACGACGGGCAGACCAGCGGCCGGCCGCCCACCGGCACGAACCCTCCGAGCGCCGTGCGCGAGCGGGCGACCCCGATGCAGCGGCCGTACTCGCCGATCCCCCGCACCGGGGCGGCGAAGTAGAGCAGCCACCAGCCGTCGACCCGGGCCACGTCGGAGGCCCAGACGTCGCCGTCGGCGTGCGCCCAGGACGGGAGCCGCACCAGCCCGCGCCCGGCGGCCCGCCACGCGCCGCGGGGCCGGTCCGAGACGGCCCGTGGGACGAGGCTCCCGGTGGAGAAGCCGACGTACCCCGATCCGAGGACCGCGACCGCCGGGTCGGCGAAGTCGCCGGTCAGTACCGGCTGCGGCCGGCCCGGACCGGCCGCAGCGGCGGGGGAGACCGCGATCCCGGCGGGCAGCGGGCCGACGAGGAGGCCGAGGAGGACGACCAGGGGGACGACCCGCGAGATGGTCAGGGAGGGCAGCACCGGGAGATCCAAGCACGCCCTTCCGGCAGGGCCCGATTGGCGCCGGTGCTGGCCTGCTCGATACCGTGCGGGCACCATGTGGTCGGGGTCACACACGCCGGCGACCACACCGAGCCGTCGGCGATCCCGGTGACCCCGAGACGCCGCTAGCCGCACGAAGGAGTGCCATGAGCGACCCCGGAGGATTTGGCCCCGACCTGGTGGAGGTCTTCGGACCCAGCCAGCAGGACGGCGGACCCGAGCTCGTCCAGCTGCTGACCCCGGAGGGTGAGCGCGTCCACCACGCCGAGTTCGACCACGACTTCTCCGCGGAGGAGCTGCGCGGATTCCACCGCGACATGGTCCTCACGCGGCGCATCGACACCGAGGCCACCGCGCTCCAGAGGCACGGCGAGCTCGGCATCTGGGCCCAGCTGCTCGGCCAGGAGGCCGCGCAGATCGGCGCCGGCCGCGCCCTGCGCCCGCAGGACTACGTCTTCCCGACCTACCGCGAGCACGGCGTCGCCTACTGCCGCGGCATCGACCCGCTCGACCTCCTCGGCCTGTTCCGTGGCGTCGACCAGGGCGCGTGGGACCCGAAGGACAACAACTTCGGCCTCTACACGATCGTCATCGGCGCCCAGGTGCTGCACGCCACCGGCTACGCCATGGGCATGCAGCGCGACGGCGTCGTCGGCACCGGCGACCCGGACCGCGACGCGGCCGTGATCGCTCACTTCGGTGACGGTGCGTCCTCGCAGGGCGACGTCAACGAGGGCTTCATCTTCGCGGCGTCCTACAACGCGCCCGTCGTGTTCTTCTGCCAGAACAACCAGTGGGCCATCTCCGAGCCCATCGAGCGCCAGACGCGGATCCCGCTCTACCAGCGCGCGCTCGGCTTCGGCTTCCCCGGCGTCCGCGTCGACGGCAACGACGTCCTCGCGACGTACGCCGTGACGCAGGCGGCGCTGCAGCGCGCCCGTGACGGCCAGGGCCCGACCCTGGTCGAGGCGTACACCTACCGGATGGGTGCGCACACCACCACCGACGACCCGACCCGCTACCGGATGAGCGACGACCTCGAGCACTGGAAGCTCAAGGACCCGATCGCCCGCCTCGAGGTCTACATGCGCCGCAACGGCCTGGTCGACGACCAGTACTTCGCGGACCTCAAGGCCGAGGCCGACGAGCTCGGCCACCACCTCCGTGAGGGGTGCAAGGCGCTGCCGGACCCGCAGCCGATGAGCGTCTTCGACCACGTCTACACCGAGATGACCGACGAGCTCGCCGCCCAGCGCGACGGCTACGCGGCGTACCTCGCGAGCTTTGAGGAGTCGCACTGATGAGCACGACGCAGAAGATCACCCTGGCCAAGGGCCTCAACATGGGCCTGCGCAAGGCCATGGAGGACGACCCCAAGGTCCTCATCATGGGTGAGGACGTCGGCAAGCTCGGCGGCGTCTTCCGGATCACCGACGGCCTGCAGAAGGACTTCGGCGAGGACCGGGTCATCGACTCGCCGCTGGCCGAGTCCGGCATCGTCGGCACCGCGGTCGGCATGGCGCTGCGCGGCTACCGCCCCGTCGTGGAGATCCAGTTCGACGGCTTCGTCTACCCGGCGTACGACCAGATCGTGTGCCAGGTCGCCAAGATGACCTTCCGGTCGCAGGGCAAGTCGAAGATGCCGATGGTCATCCGCATCCCGTTCGGCGGCGGCATCGGTGCGGTCGAGCACCACTCGGAGTCGCCGGAGGCGCAGTTCGCGCACACGCCCGGCCTCAAGGTGGTCGCGTGCTCCAACCCGATCGACGGCTACTGGATGATCCAGCAGGCCATCGCGTGCGACGACCCGGTCATCTTCCTCGAGCCCAAGCGGCAGTACCACGCCGACAAGGCCGAGCTCGACGAGTCGGCGACCCCCGCCCCGCTCTTCACCTCGCGCACCGTGCGTGCCGGCTCGGACGCGACGCTGCTGGCCTACGGCCCGACCGTCAAGACCGCGCTGAAGGCCGCGGAGGCCGCCGCGACCGAGGGCAAGAACGTCGAGGTCATCGACCTGCGCACCCTCTCGCCGCTCGACATGGCGCCGGTCTTCGAGTCCGTACGCCGCACCGGTCGTGCCGTCGTCGTCCACGAGGCGCACGTCAACCTCGGCATGGGCGCCGAGCTCTCGGCCCGCATCACCGAGGAGTGCTTCTACTCCCTGGAGGCGCCGGTGCTGCGCGTCGGCGGCTTCGACACCCCCTACCCGCCGTCGCGGATCGAGGAGGAGTGGCTCCCCGACCTCGACCGGGTCCTGGACGCCGTCGACCGGAGCATGGAGTTCTGATGAGCGAGTTCAAGCTGCCCGACGTGGGCGAGGGCCTCACCGAGGCCGAGATCGTGTCGTGGAAGGTCAAGGCCGGCGACTCCATCGAGATCAACGACATCATCGTCGAGATCGAGACCGCCAAGTCGATCGTCGAGCTGCCGTCGCCGTACGCCGGCACGGTGCTCGCGCTGATGGTCTCCGAGGGCGAGATGGTGGACGTCGGTACGCCGATCATCTCCATCGGCTCGGCCGAGGAGGCCGCCGCGGCCGCGGCGGCGCCGGCCCCCGCGGCCCCGCAGACAGAGTCGGACCCCTACCTCGGGATGGCCCAGAAGGCCGCCGCGGTGGACCTCTCCGACATGGACCTCTCCAACCCGGCCGCCTCCGGCGGCGGCGAGGGCGAGTCGCTGGTCGGTCGCAACAMGGCCGAGCGCGGTCCGCAGCGCCGCGCCCGCAAGGGGTCGGCCACGCCGGCCACCGCGGCCGGTGCCCAGACCCAGCTGCAGCTCCAGGGCGCGTTCGCGCCCGGCGGGGCGCAGACCGACGAGGTCGCCGCCGTCGACGAGCCCACCGTGCCCGCCACCTCCGCGGCGCCGGTCCCGGCCGCCGATCCGGCTCCCGCGCTGGTGCCCGCCTCGGCCCAGACGCCCAGCGCCGACGTTCGCGCGCTGGCCAAGCCGCCGGTGCGCAAGCTGGCCAAGGA
>NZ_JBFUKA010000100.1:0-13666 GCF_056401085.1 Nocardioides sp. P4_G4 | reverse complement strand
AGCGCGGAGACCTTCGGCGTGGGCTTCGCCCCGCGCGACGGCGAGGCGCTGCTGCGGCACCTGCGCGGACGTCGCTTCAGCAACGAGGAGCTGGTGACCGCCGGCCTCGTCAAGCAGGGCCGCTCCCACTACGACGCCTTCCGGGGCCGTCTCCTCTGGCCGATCCGCGAGGCCAGCGGCGAGACCATCGGGTTCGGGGCCCGCCGGATCTTCGACGACGACCGGATCGACGCCAAGTACCTCAACACCGGTGACTCGCCGATCTACAAGAAGAACACCGTCCTGTACGGCCTCGACCTGGCGCGGCGCGAGATCGCCAAGTCGTCGCAGGCGGTGGTGGTCGAGGGCTACACCGACGTGATGGCCTGCCACCTCGCCGGCGTCCCGACCGCCGTGGCCACGTGCGGCACCGCCTTCGGCGACGACCACGCCCGGGTGCTGCGGCGCTTCCTGCACGACCACGAGGAGTTCCGCGGCGAGGTCATCTTCACCTTCGACGGCGACGCCGCCGGCCAGAAGGCCGCGCTGCGGGCCTTCGGGGGCGACCAGAACTTCGTGTCCCAGACCTACGTCGCCGTCGAGCAGGATGGCCTGGATCCCTGCGACCTGCGCCTGCAGAAGGGTGACGCCGCGGTGCGCGAGCTCATCGCCACCCGCAAGCCGCTCTACCGCTTCGTCATGGGCAACGTGCTCACCAAGTACGACCTGGACCGCGCCGACGGTCGGGTCGATGCCCTGCGCGAGGCGGCCGGGCTGGTCTCGAGCATCCGCGACAAGTCCAAGGTCGACGCCTTCGCTCGCGAGATCGCCGGGATGATCGGCGTCGACGTGGACGACGCCCGCGCGGAGGTGCGCCGCGCCGCCAACCGGCCCGCTCCCAGCGCCGGACGCACCGACAGCCGCCCGGACTCCCGTCGTACGACGCCGGAGCAGGACGCCGCCCCGGCTCCGCAGCGCAAGCAGCTGCCCAGCCTGCGCGACCCCCGCTTCAACATCGAGCGCGAGACCCTCAAGATCGTCATCCAGCACCCGGCCGCGGTCGGGCGGGTCATCAACGGACTCGGCCCCGACGACTTCAGCCACCCCGTCTTCCGGGCGGTGTGGGAGGCGATCGCCGCGGCCGGCGGTCCCGCCGCGGGCGCGGAGGACGAGGGGTGGAGCACGCGGGTGCGGTCGTCGGTGTCCGACCCGCACGTGTCGTCGGCGATCTCCGAGCTCGGCGTCGAGCCGGTGCTCACCCCGGCCGCGCCGTCCCCGAAGTACGTCGCCGCGCACGTCTACCGCCTGCAGGAGCTCACCACGATGCGGTGCATCGCCGACCTGAAGTCGCGCCTCCAGCGCACCAACCCGGTCGAGCACCAGACCGAGTACAACAAGATGTTCGGCGAGCTCGTCGCCCTCGAGCAGCACCGCCGCACCCTGCGCGACCAGCAGGTGGCGGCGCAGTGAGGGCGCTGCGCCGCACGTCCGGCTCCGGCCTCGCGGTCGCCCCGGGGGAGCGGGCGCTCGCCTGGTGCCGCACCGAGGAGGGACAGACCCTCGTCGGCACCCGCGACGCCCTGTACGTCGGGAGCGAGGGGTCCGACGACGCGGCGACCCGCATCCCCTGGGAGCGCGTCGAGGCGGCCGACTGGGACAACGAGACCGACGTCCTGCGGGTCTCCCTGGTCGGAGCATGGGGCGAGCAGCGCGTGGAGCACGAGGTGGGTCTCGTCGAGCCCGGCCGGCTCCTCGAGCTGGTCCGCGAACGCGTGACCGCCAGCGTCGTGCTCCAGCGCCACGTGGCCCTCGCCGGGCGACGCGGCGTCCGGGTCATCGGTCGTCGGGCCCCTCGCGGCAACGCGTCGATCGAGTGGTTCTTCGAGTACGACGAGGGCATCGAGCCGGACGACCCGACCGTCCGTACGGCAGCGACGGACGCCCTGGTCGCGGCCCGCGCCGACGTGGGGCTGACCTGATTTCTCAACGCCGCACCCGCCTTGCTAGTGTGCTCTCGCTGCTCAGCGGTCCCCTGTAGCTCAACTGGCAGAGCATTCGGCTGTTAACCGGAGGGTTGTTGGTTCGAGTCCAACCGGGGGAGCCATCGAAGGGCCCCTGACCTGCGTACTCCGCAGGTCAGGGGCCCTTCTGCATGGAGCCCCGGGCTGGGGCTCAGTGCTCCTCCACCCAGTGGTCCACGGTCCACAGCAGGCCGAGGGCCAGCGCTGTGGAGATGCCCTCGGCGACGTCGAGGGTGTAGGAGTCGCGGATCGTCACCCACTTCTGGCTGATCACGATGATCGGGCTGCCGTCCGCCGTGACCGTGTAGTCCTTCTCGAAGAGCTCGCCCTCGAGCTGCCACTCGACCCCGTCGGTCATGGTCAGGGTCATCCGCGTCTTGACGGGGGAGAAGGCCTTGGCCCTCAGCTCCGCGACCGTCGTGCCCGACGCGTCGGCGAAGGAGGCGCGTTTCGGGATCGGCCTCAGGGAGCCTCGGACCGAGAGGAGGGTGTCGCCCCCGGCGTCCTGGATGGCGGCCCTCGCCGGTATGCCGAGCTTGCCGTCCACGAGGAAGACCCGGGTCTCGTCCCGGTCGAGGACGACGAAGTCACGACCGAGGCCGCGCTTGCTCCGGACCACGTAGCGGGTCCAGCCGGCCTCCTCACTGCCGGGCACGAGCCGCCTCGACGCCGGACTTGACCAGGACCAGTGGCAGCAGCAGGGTCGCGAGGGCGGTGGCCAGCCAGACGACGACGGTGACGGTGAGCCACGTGCCGACCCCGCCGTCGATGGTGAGCGAGTCGCCGATCAGCGTCGTGAGCCACAGCGACACGAAGGTCGACAGCAGCCCCACGCCCCCGAGGAACGCCGCGGCGTTCCTGGCGGTGACCTTGGCGATGAAGGGCGCGAGGACGCTCTGGATCACCGCGAAGAGGATCACCGCGGTGAGGAACCCGCTCGTCGTCACGTCGACGCCGTCGATCAGTGCAGCCGCGACGAGGAGTCCCACCGCGGCGGAGACGAGGAAGATGGCCGTGCGCACCAGGAACCGGATCATCCCGGCAGCCTAGGAGGTCCCAGGGGCCGTGGGCAGGGGCCTGAGACTCCTGGCCCCGGGACGAATGGCCAGTGCCGGGAGGCAGCTTGTGGCGGATTCATCTCGACCAAAGCCGACTAAGTCGGTAGAGTTACTGGCATGTCGGCGTYGAGCGAGGTCGTGGAGTCCGCCGGGGGCGACGAGTCGGCCCCTGATGCGGCCTTCGCGATCGTCTTCCCCGGGGTGGTCGCGGTCTCGCTGGTCGCCCTCACCCTGACCGAGCAGTTCGAGGTCCTGCCGGGTGCCATGCTCGCGTTCGGCTCGGCGTACCTGCTGCTGCGCGAGCGCTGATCGGGTCAGGCCCGGGAGGAGGCGGGGAAGGCGTCGGTGAGCACCGCCGCCGCGGCCTCCACCTCCGGCGGCACGTCGACGTGCCCGATCCAGCCGGTGCCGCGGGGGCCGTACCCGTGGGCGTCGTCGCGCAGGCGTCGCAGCTCGSCGCGGACCAGGTCCGCCAAGCGATCCAGGTCCCACGCCCGGTGACCCGCGTCGTCGTACCCGCCGTCGGTGCGGACGTCGGGCACGAACGGCGCGTGGCTCGCGAGCGACACCGCGCGGCCCGCAAGAGCGAGTCGGAAGGACTCGTGGGTCCGCCGCTGCATCGTCGGGTCCTGGACCACCACCACCCGGCCGTCGGGGAGCAGGGGCGCGGTGAGCGTCGCGTTCTCGCCGCAGTGGGTCGAGGCCTCCTCCCGCGTGATCCGGTCCGGGTCGACGCCGTGGCGCGCGGTCAGCAGCCGCGCGATCACGGCAGCCTCCGAACAGTCGTCCGCCGGGCCGGTGTCCTCGGGGACCCATCGCCGTACGGCGGCGAAGAGCGCGGGCGTGGAGTGGCCGCGGCCGCCGGTGACGACGAGACGGGCCTTCGGGTGTGCGCCGATCAGGGCGGCGGCCACGTCGAGGGACCGGAGCACCGCGCTCCCGCAGAGGACCACAACGTCCGGTGCGACGACCGGGTCCCGCCTGGCCAGCCACGAGGACGCCACGCCGAGGGCGTCGAGCGCCGCGGGCGAGGGGGACGCGCGCGGGTGGGTGGAGCTGATCAGTCGCCCCAGCCGAGCGGGTAGACCTCGAACGGCGCCGCGAAGGCCACCCCGAGGCCTTGGCCGGTCTGGCGGGCCATCCCCTCGAGGAACTCCCTCGGGTCGAAGTCCTCCCAGCCGAGCCCGTCGATGTAGGCCCCGTGCGCCTCCAGGGACGCGACCCCGGCGTCGAAGGTGCCGGTGGTGTCGACCGCGTGCAGGGCCTCCGGTGAGCCGGCGGCCCACACCGCGCGGACCTCGCCCCACGGCTCGAGGTCCCCCTCGAGCTGCTCGGGGAAGATCCACCGGTTGCCGGCGTCGCGGGCCGCGTCCAGCACGGCCCGACCCACCGCGATGTGGTCGGCCTGGTTGAGCGCCCGCCCTCCGAACGTGTCGCGGAAGTTGCCGGTGACCACGATGTCCGGACGGTGGCGGCGGATGACCTCGGCGAGCGTGCGTCGCAGGGGCACGCCGTACTCGACGATCCCGTCCTGCAGGCCCAGGAACTCGACCACCGGCACGCCGACGAGGCGGGCGGACTCGACCTGCTCGGCCTCGCGCACGGCCCGGCACTCGTCGGGGTGCAGGCCGTCGATGCCGGCCTCGCCGCTGGTGACCATGCAGTAGACGACGTCCTTGCCCTGCCCGGTCCAGCGGGCGACCGCGGCGGCCGCGCCGAACTCCAGGTCGTCGGGGTGCGCGACGATGCACAGCGCGCGTTGCCAGTCCTCGGGAAGGGGCTCGAAGTCGCTCATGGGTCGAGCATCGCACTCAAACCGGTGGCGGGCGACCGGTCGGACGGGGTCAGATGTCCCCGTGGAGATCCTGACGGTCGACGTGCACGACGACGCCGTGACGCGGACGTTCCACGTCGTCGAGCAGGAGGCCGCGCGCCACGACCGGCCGCACGCGATCCTGCGGACGTACGAGGCGCTCCTCGGCTCGTGGCGCCACCCCAGCGACTACCGCCGCTACCTGCCGCTGGTGGCGGTCGTGGGCGGGCGCGTGGTCGGGGCGGTCGACCTGGGGCTCTCGCTCCAGGACAACACGCACCTCGCGGACCTCGAGGTCTCGGTCCTGCCCGGCCACCGTCGCCGCGGCGTCGGGCGTGCGCTCCACGTCGAGGCCACCCGGCTGCGGCGTGCGGCGGGACGCACCAGTGCCTGCGGGGAGGTGTACGCCGTCCCGGGCGTCGACTCGCCGGGCGTCGCGTTCGCGACCGCGCTGGGCTACCGGAGCATGCACGTCGAGGACCACCTGCTGCTCCCTCTGCCGGCGACCCCGCCCGCGGTCGATCCGGTCGGCTACGACATCGTCACGTGGCGCGACCGCTGCCCCGAGGAGTACGTCGAGGCCTACTGCGCGATGCGGACCCGGATGAACCACGACGTCCCGGTCGGCGACCTGGACCACGAACCCGTCGACATGACCGTGGACCGCCTGCGCGTGGGGGAGGAGCGCACGGCGCGCTCCTACGCCTCGGTGGTCGCGGCCGCGCGCCGGCGTGAGGACGGGGTGTTATGCGGCTACTCGCTCACCTACCTGGCGCTCGGCACCGACCGGGCCCTCCAGGACGACACCCTGGTGATGCCCGCCCACCGCGGCCGTCACCTCGGTGCCGCGCTGAAGGCGGCGACCCTGGCCGTCGTCCAGGCCGAGCACCCCGAGCGGATCGCCATCCACACCTGGACCGACCCCGACAACCTGCCGATGTACCGCACCAACACCGACTTCGGCTACCGCCCGGTGGAGCGGATGCACGAGATGCAGGTCAAGGACTGACAGGCATTGTCGAGTCAAACTATTGACTTGATGGTCTAAGGTCCGAGGCATGACGAGTGCCTCCCTGAGCCGTCGCGGCTTCCTCACCCTCACAGCAGCCGCCGGCGTGGTCGCCGCGGCCCGCCCGTCGCTGGCCGTCGCCGCCACCGGACCGATCCTCAAGCCGATCCCGCCGGAGTGGTTCGTCCCCTTCGGCACCAACGCCGAGATGCGCTGGGACTCGGTCGACCCGCGCCGCTACCGCACCACCCAGGAGCGCCTGTTCGTGCGCAACCACACGGCGACGCCGACCGTCGACGCCGCGTCCTACCGGCTGCGGATCTTCGGTGACGGCCTCGTGACGCCCCGCGCGGAGGGCGACGCCGTGTCGCTGTCGCTGGCCGACCTGAAGGCGCTGCCACAGGCCCACCTCGTCGCCGTGCACGAGTGCACCGGCAACGGTCGTCGCTTCTTCGCCACCCAGCAGGGGCGGCCGGCCTCGGGCACGCAGTGGTCGCTCGGCTCGGTCGGCACCGTGCGCTGGGACGGCGTGTGGCTCCGCGACGTCCTGGCGTCCCTGGGACTGGACCCGCGGGCGGTCTCCATCCAGGCCACCGGCCTCGATGACCCCCACGTCACCGGGGGAGTGGACTACGGCCGGGTACGCCGACCGTTCCCGGTCGCCAAGGCGCTCGACGACGCCCTCCTCGCGTGGGGCGTCGACGGCGACCCCCTGCTCCCGGACCACGGCTTCCCGCTGCGCCTCGTGCTGCCCGGATGGGTCGGGATCGCGAGCATCAAGTGGCTCGGCTCGCTCGAGGTCTCCACCGCCGAGCTCACCTCGCCGTGGAACACGAAGTGGTACCGGATGACCGGCGGCGACTTCCCCCTCGACTCTCCGCCGCTCACCGTCAACCCGGTGCGCTCGGCCTGGGAGCTCGCCTGGGACGCGACCGTGCCCGCCCAGCGACCGGTGCGCCTCACCGGCCGCTCGTGGAGCGGTGCCGCTCCGATCACCCGGGTGGACGTCAGCCTCGACGGCGGCAGCTCCTGGCGCCCGGCCGTGCTGGACCGCGCCGGGAGGCAGGAGCAGGGCTGGACCCGCTGGTCGATCCAGTGGGCACGTCCTCGACCGGGCAGCCACGAGCTGCTCGCTCGCGCCACGGACGCCGCGGGTCGCACGCAGCCGCTCGTCGCGGCGTACAACGACAACGGCTACTTCTTCGACGCCGTCGTGCGCCACCCCGTCCGGGTGGCCTGACCACAGGTCAGGACCAGCAGCGCGACCACAGGCCACGACCGCTGCGCCGGGCGCGGGCCTCCACGCGGCGGTAGGCGCGGGTGCGGACGAAGGGGTCGTCCCGATAGACGTACGTCGTCGCGAGGCCGGCGCGCAGCTGCGCCTTCCCGACGTCGTTCCCGCGCCGCGCGACGTACCGCAGCCACCGCCCGTATCGGTCGCGGTCGGCCTGGCTGGAGTCGGAGGTCAGCACCACCCGGGAGCCGACCGGCGCGAGGACCGCCATCCGCGCCGAGGCGTCCCGACCGCCGCACTCGCGCTGGAAGTAGACCTCGGGGGTGTCGATGCCCAGGATCCGCACGTCGCGGATCCCGACCCCGTCGACGCGGACCTTCAGGGTGTCCCCGTCCGTCACCTTCACGACCTGGCCGACGTGCCGCTGGACCGGACCGCTCGACCCGGACCCGTCCGGGTCGGACACCGGCGCCGGAGTGGGGGTCGGGGTGGTCGTGGTCTGCCCGACGAGCGGCACGGGCGCCGTCCCGGTGCACGGGCACGGGTTCGACTCGCACGCGAGCCCGTCGCCCTCGGCGTCGAGGCGGTGCGGGTCACCCGGCCCGGCGGCCAGGAAGAACGCCTGCGCCTCCGCCTGGGTGGCGAAGTCGCTGCAGTCCATGTCGACGAAGGCCTGGGCGGGTGCGACGCTCCCGACCAGCGTGCCGGCGACCAGCACGGCAACGGTGGACAGCAGCAGGGCGAGAGCGGTGACGGGACGGCGCATGGACGACATGCTCACCCGCGGACGCCCGCTGCGTCCGGCGAACCGGCCAGGTGCGTAGGCTCACCCCGCCCCGGGGCGGTAGCTCAGTCGGTCAGAGCAGAGGACTCATAATCCTTGGGTCGTGGGTTCGAGCCCCACCCGCCCTACGCAGGATCCGCGTCCGACGACGCGGGGCCCAGCCATCGCTCGCGGTAGCCCCGGACACCGGTCCGGGCCCGCTGGAGGGCTGCGACGAGCCGGACCAGGACCGGAGCGGCACCGGACGTCGTCCCGGCATCGCCGAGGGCCTCGAGCTCCCGGGCCAGGCTCGCCACCTCGACGGCACCGAGGTTGGCGGCACCGCCGGCGAGCTTGTGGGCGTGGGCTCGCAACGCGTCCGGGTCACCCGTCTCGACGGCCTGGCGCAGGTCGTCGGCCGCCCTGACGCTGCTCTCCTCGAAGCGCCCCGTCACCCGCTCGAGGTACGACGTGTCGGTGGGGTCCATGTCGCGCAGGAGGTCGAGGCGGGTCAGGTCGAGCGCCCCCTCGCCGGCGAACCAGCGGGCCAGGGTGCGGGTGAGGTGCTCGAGGTCGACCGGCTTGGTGAGGAAGTCGTCCATGCCCGCCTCCAAGCAGCGCTCGCGCTCACCGGCGACCGCGTTGGCGGTCATCGCGATGACGAGGGTCCGCTCACCGTGGCCCTCCCGCACACGGATCTGGCGGGTGGCCTCGTACCCGTCCATGCGCGGCATCTGCACGTCCATCAGGACCAGGTCGTACGACGCCCGCTCCAGGACGGCCAGGGCGGCGACGCCGTCCTCGGCGGTGTCGGCGGTGTGTCCGAGCGCGGTCAGCATCCCGGTGGCGACGAGCTGGTTCACCCGGTTGTCCTCCACCACCAGCACCCGCAGCGGGGCCACCGGCACGGGCGGGTCGGGACGGACCGACTCCGCGAGCGTGACGGGCTCGGCGCCCGTGGCCGGCCGGAAGACACCGGTGAACCAGAAGCTGCTGCCCCGACCGGCGCTGCTCGTGTAACCGACGTCGCCGCCCATCGCCTGGGCCAGCTCGCGTGAGATCGCGAGACCGAGACCGGTGCCGCCGAACATCCGGGTGGTGGACGAGTCGGCCTGCTGGAAGGGTGCGAAGACGTCGGTCGTCGAGGAGTCGATGCCGACGCCGGTGTCGTCCACGCGAACGGTGAGCCGCCACCGGTCGCCCAGCCGGTGGGCGCGCACCGACGCGTGGACGCTGCCGGCCGCGGTGAACTTCACGGCGTTCGTGCGCAGGTTGGCGAAGACCTGGCTGACCTTGGTCGGGTCGCCGCAGAGCACGGCCGGGACGCTGGCGTCGTACGTCAGCTCGAGCTGGAGGCCCTTGGCGGCGGCGACTCCCGCGATGGGGGCGGCCACCTGCTCGAGGACGTCCCGCACGTCGAAGTCGATCTGCTCGAGGACGACCCGGCCGGCCTCGATCTTGCTGAAGTCGAGGATGTCGTTGATCAGCGACAGCAGCAGCTGTCCGGACGTGCGGATGCCGTCGGCCAGCCGCCGCTGCTCGGCGTCGAGCCCGGTCCGCAGCAGGAGGTCGTTCAGGCCCAGGACCCCGTTGAGCGGCGTGCGGATCTCGTGGCTGACGGTGGCGAGGAAGTCGGACTTCTGCTGCGAGGCCATCATCGCCGCGTCGCGCGCCTCGGCCAGCGACAGCTCGGCGAGCTCGCGAGCCAGCACGTGCTCGAGCTGCTGGACGACGTGGTCGAGCATGCGCTCGATGAGCTCGAAGCGCTCCAGGGGAGGAGTGGCGGTCATGACGCCGACCGCGTGCACCCGGCCGAGGTGCATGATCGGGAAGGCGACGGAGACCCGCCGGTCGTCCCACTCCTTCGTGCCGGAACGAGCCGCGCGGGTGGCCAGCTCCAGCTCCCGGGCGGCGCGCTCGGGGTGTGCCCGGTCGTCGGCCATCTCGGAGTCGCGCTCGTCGAGCACGGGGTGCAGCCGGTGGAGGCGGTTGCCCTCCACGAGGAACGCGACGGCGCGTTCCCAGTCCGGCATCAGCAGCAGCAGATCGCGGCCGCGGCCGAGGACCTGCACGAGGCTGTGGGCGTCGTTGGCGGCGCTGGCGACGCCCTGCAGGAGGTCGTACTGCGACACCTTGTCGGCCAGCTCGGCGCGCGCCTGTGTCAACGCGGTCAGCGTCGCCCGTCGGTGCGAGTAGTCGCTGACCCGGTGCAGGACGCCGGTCAGCGTGCCGTCCGCCGCCCGTACGGCGCTCTCCCGCACCAGCACCCACAGGGTGCTGCCGTCGCGCCGCACCCACTGGCACTCGACGTCGTGCGGGTTGAAGCGGCCCTCCCGCAGCGCGGCGAGGTGCGAGTGGAACTGCACCCGACCCGGCTCGTCCAGGGTGTCGAAGACCGTCAGCGAGCCGACGTCGCAGGGTTGCACGCCGTACAGCTCCGCGATGGCGTCGTTGGCGTAGATGGTGCGGCCGTCGAGGTCGAAGACCCAGATGCCGTCCGGAGACTCCTCGACGATGCTGCGGTACAGCGCATCGTTGATCCCGTTCCCGACGTCGGCCACGTGGCCACTGTAGGGAGAGGACCGTCGACAGGTCAGGCTTCCCCTGCGATCAGGTAGGTGTCGTCCTGCCGCACGAGCTGCAGGGACACGTCGTCGGAGTTCTCCCCGCCGTCCTTCATGACGTAGTCGACGGTGTAGGTGACGGTCAGCGACTCGGGGTCCGCCGTGATCCGACTGGGTGTCGCCGACTCGACGGTGCTCCAGAAGCCGGAGTAGCCCTCGAACCCGTTGCTGGCCTTCTGGAACTCCGGGGTCAGCATCGCGAAGGTCGCCTCCGGGTCCGAGGTCACCGTGGAGAGGTAGCCCTCGATGAACTGAGTCATCTCCCGGCGGGTCGGGGGCTTGGTGGCCTCCTCGGTGGATTCCTTCGTCGGTGACTCGCTGGTCGGGGAGGGACTCGACGGACTCGACGGGCTCGACGAGTCGGTGCCTGTGCCGGGGTCAGCCGCAGGCTGGCCGGGGTCGTCCTGGAGGGACGCGACCACGAGGATCGCGACGAGCAGGGCGGCGGCCGCGGCGACGAGCCACGGCAGCACCGAGCGCCGCCGACGCCGGGCCCGCGTGGGGGTGGGGGCGATCGTCCCGGTGCGCTCGGACCTGGCGGCCGGGGCGGCCGGGGCGGCCGCGGCGGCCGGAACGGCAGGCACCGGCTGTACCGGGGTGTGGGTGGTCGTGGTGGCGACCGACGGCACCACCTGGGTAGGGGTCTCACCGCGGCGCAGGGCGTCGAGGTGGTCGCGGACCTCCGCCATGGTCCAGCGCTGCTCGGGGTCGCGCACCATCGTGTGCTCGAGCACCTCGGCCATCGGGCCCGCGTCCGGGAGCCGCGGCGGGTCCTCGTGGACGATCTTGTACAGGCCGCCGATCAGGTTCTCGCCCACGTCGTACGGCGCGTGCCCCGCGAGCACGTGGAAGAGGGTCGCGCCCAGCGACCAGACGTCACTGGCCGCGGTGGCGGTCGACCCGGAGGCCACCTCGGGGGCCAGGTAGGCGGGGGAGCCGGTCACCAGGCCGGTCTGGGTGAGGCTGGCGTCGGCCAGCGCGCGGGCGATGCCGAAGTCGGTGATCTTGGCCTGGTCGGACGCGGTCAGCAGGATGTTGGAGGGCTTCACGTCCCGGTGGACGATGTCATGGGCGTGCGCCTCGGCGAGGGCGTCGGCCGCCTGCCACATCAGCGCCGCGGCCTCCTCGGTGCCGAGGCGCTCCCGGCGTCGGATGCGCTGCGCGAGCGTCTCGCCCTCGACGTACTCCATCACCAGCCACAGGTGGTCGTCCTCGACGACGAGGTCGTMGACGGCCACGACGTGCGGGTGGTTGAGGGCCGCCGCCAGCCTGGCCTCGCGCTCGGCGCGCGCCAGGTCGGGTGCGTCCGCGCCGGGGACCATGCCGATCCTCTTCAGCGCCACCTGTCGGCCGAGGACCTCGTCACGGCCGAGGTGCACGGCACCCGTGCCGCCACGACCGACCTCACGCTCGAGGGTGTACCTGCCTGCGATCACGTCACGCCTTCCGTCTGGGGAGATCACACATGCTAGKCGTGGCCCTCGTCTGGCAGGCTGGGGGAGAACCCCCACCGGAAGGACCACCCCCGTGTCGACCCCGAACGTCCTCGACGAGCTGGCCTGGCGAGGACTCGTCGCCCACTCGACCGACATCGACGCGCTCCGCACGGCGCTGGGTGGGGGGAGCGTGCGGTTCTACGTCGGCTTCGACCCGACCGCGCCGAGCCTGCACATGGGCAACCTCGTCCAGCTGGTCACGGCGCGCCGCCTCCAGGACGCCGGCCACACGCCGTACGTCCTCGTGGGCGGGGCCACCGGCATGATCGGCGACCCCAAGGACTCCGGCGAGCGCACGCTCAACAGCCTCGACACCGTCAAGGACTGGACCGAGCGGGTGCGCACCCAGGTCTCCGGGTTCGTCTCCTTCGAGGGCGACAACGCCGCCACCGTCGTCAACAACTACGACTGGACGGCGTCGCTGTCGGTCATCGACTTCCTGCGCGACATCGGCAAGCACTTCCCGGTCAACCGGATGCTGGCCCGCGACACCGTCAAGCGGCGCCTCGACTCGGGGATCAGCTACACCGAGTTCTCCTACGTGCTGCTGCAGTCCATGGACTTCATGGCGCTCAACCGCGACCACGGCGTGACGCTCCAGTTCGGCGGGTCCGACCAGTGGGGCAACATCACCGGCGGCGCCGAGCTCATCCGCCGGGCGACCGGCAACCAGGCGCATGCGTTCGCGACGCCTCTCGTGACCAAGGCCGACGGGACCAAGTACGGCAAGACCGAGGGCGGCGCCCTGTGGCTCGACCCGGAGATGATGTCGCCCTACGCCTTCCACCAGTTCTGGCTCAACGTGGAGGACGAGAAGGCCGCGGAGATGCTGCGCATCTTCACGTTCTTGTCGCGCGAAGAGATCGAGGCGCTCGAGAAGCAGACCGCCGACGAGCCGTGGAAGCGGGCGGCCCAGCGCCGCCTCGCCGACGAGGTGACCACCTTGGTGCACGGAGCGGAGGAGACCGAGCAGGCCAAGGCCGCCGCAGCGGCGCTGTTCGGTGGGGGCGACCTGCACGCCATCAGTACGACGACGCTGGCCGCCGCCGTCCGCGAGGCCGGGAGTGCGTCCGTCCCCCGCACGGCGATCCCCTCCCTCGTGGACCTCTTCGTCCAGACCGGCCTCGCCAAGAGCAAGGGCGAGGCGCGCCGGACGGTCTCCGAGGGCGGCGCCTACCTCAACAACGAGCGCGTCGAGGATCCCGAGCACGTGCCGGGGGAGGCCGACCTGCTCGGTGGTTCCTGGCTGGTGCTGCGCCGCGGCAAGAAGAACTTCGCGGGCGTCGAGGTGCTCTGAGCGCGTCCTGACGTGGTCCTGGAGGGCGCAACACGCACGGGTCCAGACCTAAAAGGGCCTCTGACCTGCACAAACGTGATTGTGCCCCCCGTCACACCGTTTCGATTTGCACGACTCGGGAGTCCGGTCTAATGTTCTGTCTGTCGCCAGGGAGCGGCGGGAAGCAAGGCCAGAAGGCCGGGCTTCCGGCCCCGGGCAGACCGACCGCACCACCTCGATCGAGGCGGCTCAGCACTGAGTGCAGAGCAAACCAGATCGTAACGCTGCGGAGGGCGGGAAAAGCCAGCGATTTGCGTCGCAGGAAAAACACCGCCTAAAGTTGGACAAGCCACCGCAGCTCGTAGCCCACAAGGTTGCAGCACGGTAATGCGT
>NZ_JBFUKA010000099.1:0-13734 GCF_056401085.1 Nocardioides sp. P4_G4 | reverse complement strand
GACGACATCAGCCCTGGGCGCGCTCGATGAAGGCGACGGCGTCGCCGACGGTCTTGAGGTTCTTGACCTCGTCGTCGGGGATCGTGACGCCGAACTTCTCCTCGGCCGCCACGACGACCTCGACCATCGAGAGCGAGTCGACGTCCAGGTCGTCGACGAACGACTTGTCGAGCTGCACGTCGTCGGCGTCGATGCCGGCGACCTCGTTGACGATCTCGGCGAGGTCGGCGCGGATCTCTTCGGTGGTGGCCATGGGGCCTTCCTTCCTGATGGGTGCTGCGGTGGTGGTGAAACGGGAAAACGGGGGGTGGGCGGTCAGGGGACCGTGACGACCTGGGCGGCGTACGAGAGCCCGGCGCCGAAGGCGATCAGCAGGGCGGTGTCCCCGCTCTTCGCGTCGCCCTCCTCGATCATCCGGTTGAGCGCCAGCGGGACCGACGCTGCCGAGGAGTTGCCCTGGTCGGCGACGTCGCGGGCGATGCGGACGTGGGCGGGCAGCTTCATCGACCGGGCCATCGCGTCGATGATGCGCATGTTGGCCTGGTGGGGGACGAAGACGTCGAGGTCGTCGAGCGTGACGCCGGCCCGGTCGAGGGCCTGCTGGCCGATCTTGGCCATGGCGAAGGACGCCCACCGGAAGACGGGGTTGCCCTGCATCACCAGGTGCGGCATCACGCCGCTGCCCGGCAGCTCGGGGCTGCCCACCACGTCGCGCCAGTCCTCGCGCTGACGGATCAGGTCGAACTGCTCACCGTCGGAGCCCCACACGACCGGACCGATGCCGGGAGTGTCGCTGGGTCCGACGACCGCCGCACCCGCGCCGTCGGCGAAGATGAAGGCGGTGCCGCGGTCGGTGAGGTCGAGGATGTCCGTGAGCCGCTCGACGCCGATCACCAGGACGTGGCGGGCGCTGCCGGCGCGGACGAAGTCGGAGGCCATCGAGATGCCGTGGCAGAACCCGGAGCACGCCGCAGAGATGTCGAAGGCCGCGGCATGGTCGGTGCCGAGCTCGTGTGCGACCGCGGTCGCCACGGCCGGGGTCTGGAGCAGGTGGCTGACGGTGGCGACGACCACGCAGTCGATCTGGGAGGCGTCGAGGCCGGCACGCTCGAGGGCGATCCGTGACGCCTCGACCGACATCATCTGGACCGACTCGTCCGGACCGGCCCAGCGCCGGGTCTTGATGCCCGAGCGCTGCTGGATCCACTCGTCGCTCGAGTCGATCGCGTCCACGACCTCGGAGTTGGGCACCAGGCGGACGGGCCGGTAGGCGCCGACGCCGAGGATCGCGGCGTGGGGTGCACCCGAGCCGGGGGTGATCGCGGCGCCCATCAGGCGGCACCGCCCTGCGGGTGCAGGCGGACCAGCGGCTGGCCGGGGGAGACGATGTCGCCGTCCTCCACCAACCACTCGACGACCTGCCCGCCGTGCAGCGCGGTGACCGGGGTCCGGTCGCGGGTGCTGGCGACCTCGCCGATCGTGCAGCCGGCGGGGAGGACCTCGACGTCCGAGGCCTCCTCGGAGCGGTGGAAGGTGCCCTTGCCGGGGGAGACGACCATCCGCCACGTGGGGGTGGTCTCGATGACCGACTGCTCGCCGTGCTTGTCGACGAACGCCCGGGCGGCGTCGAGCTGGTCGGGCGTCTTGAGGGCGAAGGTCTCCACGCCCTTCATCGCGCGCTTGGCGATGCCGGTGAGCGTGCCGGCCGGCGGCATCTCCAGGATGCCGGTGACGCCGAGGTCGAGCATGGCGTCCATGCACAGGTCCCAGCGGACGGGAGCGGCGATCTGGCCGACGAGCCGGGCCAGCACCTCGCGGCCGTCGTGGACGACCTGGCCGTCGCGGTTGGAGATCACCGCGGTGCGGGGGTCGTGGGTGGAGACCGAGCGGGCCAGCGACGCGAGGCGCCCCACGGCCGGCTCCATGTGCGTGGTGTGGAAGGCGCCGGCGACGCTCAGCGGGATGAGGCGGGCCTTGGCCGGCGGCGCGTCCGCCAGGGCGGCGAGCTGCTCCATCGTGCCGGCGGCCACGATCTGGCCGGGTCCGTTGTCGTTGGCCGGGGTGAGGCCGTGCTTGTCGAGCGACGCGAGGACCTCCTCGCGGTCGCCACCGAGGACGGCGGTCATGCCCGTCGGGGTCTGTGCGGCAGCAGCGGCCATCGCGTTGCCGCGCTCGCGGACGAGGACCATGGCCTGCTCGGCGGTGATCACCCGGGCGCCCGCGGCGGCGGCGATCTCACCGACGCTGTGGCCGGCGACCGCACCCACCCGCTGGAAGGCGTCGCTGGGGTGCGGGAAGAGGTCGAGGGCGGCGATCAGGCCCGTCGCGACCAGCAGCGGCTGCGCGATCTCGGTCCGCCGGATCGTCTCGGCGTCCGCCTGCGTGCCGTAGTGGGCCAGGTCCAGGCCCGCCACCGTGGAGAGCCAGTCGAACCGGCTGGCGAACGTGGGTTCCTCGAGCCAGGGCTCGAGGAAACCGGGGGTCTGGGCACCTTGGCCGGGAGCGACAATGACGAGCACCCCTCAAGAGTGACGGGTCGAGGCCCCTGTGTGGCGGGTCGGCGTCCACGAAAAGAGCACCCGATTCTTTGTGGGATCCCTACAAAGAAGTGGAGGTCGTCACTCGCGACCGGACTGCCGACCCAGGACGAGCGCGATCTGGATCGTGAAGGCGTCGCGGGGTCGCGTCGGGGTGAGACCGGTGACCGTCGCGGCCTGCTTGAGGCGGTAGCGGACCGTGTTGGGGTGCACGAAGAGCGTGCGTGCGGTGGCCTCGATGGACCCGCCGTGCAGGAAGTACGTCGCCAGGGTCTCGATGAGGGTCCCGCGCGCCCCCAGGAGCGGCAGGTAGACGTCGTCGACCAGGCTGCGCCGGGCGTGGCCGTCGCCGGCGAGCGCACGCTCGGGCAGCAGCTCGTCGCTGCGCACGGGTCGGGGCGCCTGCGGCCAGCCGGTCGCGGAGCGGTGCGCCGACAGTGCCGCGCGGGCCGACGCGTGGGCGTGGGAGAGGTCCGGGGCGCCCGGCYCGACGACGACGGGTCCCTCGCCGAAGTGGTCGACGATCCGCAGCGCCGACTTGTGGGGATCATCCACCCCGCCGAGGATCACCACCAACCGCTCGCCCTGGGTCGCGCACAGGGCGTCCATGCCGCAGGCGAGCGCGGTGCGGCGTACCTCCTCGAAGACGTCGGTCTCGGTGCGCTGGGCGGGGATCCGGCCCAGCACGACCGCCACGTCGCCACGAGCGCCCCAGCCGAGGGCGCTGGCGCGCGAGAGCACCGTCTCGTCGGCCTCGGAGCGGAGCACGGCGTCGACGACGAGGGCCTCGAGCCGGGCGTCCCACGCGCCGCGCACCTCTGCCGCCCGGGCGTAGACCTCCGCGGTCGCGAACGCGACCTCGCGGGCGTAGCGCAGCACCGCCTCGTGCACCGACGGGGCGTCGGCGGGCTCGAGGATGTCGTCGATGTTGGCCTCGACCACCTCGATGGTCAGGCGGACCAGGTCGACCGTCTGCTGGAGGGTGATCGCGCCGGTCAGCTCGCGCGGGGCGGCGCCGAAGACGGAGGCGGACAGGGGAGCGGACATGCCGCCACCGGTGTCGAAGTACCAGTCGACGAAGCCCTTGACGCCCGCCTGGACGATGACCCCGACCCACGATCGTTCCTCGGCGCCGAGGTCGTCCCACCAGGACATCCGGCTGGACATGGCGCCGGTCGCGGCCGTGCTCAGACTGCCGGTCGCGCGCTGGAGGGCAGCCGAGATGCGGTCCCGCTTCTCCTGCTCGGCCCGGCCCATGACCCGAGGCTAGTCACACCCGCACCAGCCGTCACCCGGCGGTCGACGACAGGTGGAAGGTCGGCGTCGGTCAGGTAACGAACGGGGCGCAATTGCGACGGAAATCCTCCTGGCGTGGGACCAAGGGCCCTTGACAGGAAGGAGTTCTGCTTGAATCACCCTCTGACCCCCGTGCGGCACCACCACGCGGCACCACCACGCAGCACCACCACCCAGGAGGTTCGGTGAGCGGCAGCGGAGCCCCTGTGCAGCCACAGGTCCAGCACGTGACGATCCACGGACACCGGCGCGCGTACGTCGTCGCCGGTTCCGGACCCGCCCTGCTCCTGCTGCACGGCCTGGGCTGCGACCACACGACCTGGGCGCCGGTCATCGACTCGCTGTCGCGGCGCTACACCGTGATCGCCCCGGACCTGCTCGGGCACGGTGAGTCGGACAAGCCGCGCGCGGACTACAGCGTCGGTGGCTACGCCAACGGCATGCGCGACCTGCTGACCGTGCTGGGCATCGACCGCGTCAGCGTGGTCGGCCACAGCTTCGGCGGGGGCGTGGCGATGCAGTTCGCCTACCAGTTCCCCGAGCGCACCGAGCGCCTCATCCTCGTCGCCTCCGGCGGGCTCGGCCCCGAGGTGACGCCCGCGATCCGGGCGATCACCACGCCGGGCTTCCAGCAGGCCATGGGAGTGCTGACCCTCCCCGGGGTCCGCCACGTCGGCACGGCCGGGATGCGCGCCCTGGCCGCGACCGGGATCCGGGCCACGCGCGACCTGGCCGAGCTCGCCGAGATCTACGACTCGTTCAAGGACCGCCGCACCCGGGCGGCGATCCGGCACGTGGTGTGCGCGGTCGTCGACTGGCGGGGCCAGATCGTGACCATGTCCGACCGGGCCTACCTCACCGACGCGATGCCCATGTGCGTGGTGTGGGGCCGCAACGACCAGGTCATCCCGGTCCGGCACGCCGGCAACGCGGCCGTGCTGGCCCCCAGTGCCCGGGTCGAGATCATCCCCAACGCCGGCCACTTCCCGCACAAGGACCACCCGCAGCGGTTCGTGAAGATCGTCAACGACTTCATCCGCTCCACCGAGCCCGCGGTCTACGAGCGCGAGCGCTGGCGCGACCTGCTCGACAGCGGCCCGGACCCCATGCCGCTCCAGGCCGAGGCCGGCGACGCCCCGGTCGCGCCGGTGCACACCCTCGATGCGAGGACGGGCACCGGCGCCTGACCGGGCTCAGGCCCTCAGGCGTCGCCGCCCTCCTGCTTGACGTCCTTGACTGCGGTCGGGTCGTCGATGCGGTACTTCGCGGAGGCCTCGACGACCTTGTCGGCGGAGATCTCGCCGGCGTCGGCGAGGGCCTGGAGCGCCTGGACCACGACGCTCTGGGCGTCGATGTGGAAGAAGCGCCGGGCGGCGGGCCGGGTGTCGGCGAAGCCGAACCCGTCGGCACCGAGCACGCGGTAGTCGGCAGGCACCCAGCGGGCGATCTGCAGCGGCACCGCGCGCATGTAGTCGGAGACCGCGACGACGGGGCCCTGGACGCCGGCCAGCTTGTCGGCGACGTAYGGCGTGCGCTTGGCGTCGCCCGGGTTGAGCAGGTTGTGCTCCTCGGCGGCGACGGCGTCACGGGCCAGCTCGTTCCAGGAGGTGACCGACCAGGTGTCGGCCTGGACACCCCACTCCTCGGCCAGCATCCGGGCCGCGTCCGCGACCCAGGGGTAGCCGACGCCGGAGGCGAGCAGCTGGACCCGGGGTCCCTCGCCCTCGGCGGTGCTGACCTTGTGGATGCCCTTGAGGATGCCCTCGACGTCGACGTCGGCGGGCTCGGCCGGCTGGCTGACGGGCTCGTTGTAGACCGTGATGTAGAAGATCACGTCCTCGGCGTCGGCGCCGTACATCCGCTCGAGCCCCGACTGCATGACGTGGCTGACCTCGTAGGCGAACGCGGGGTCGTAGTGCACGACCGCGGGGTTGGTCGCCGCGAGCAGGGGGGAGTGGCCGTCAGCGTGCTGGAGGCCCTCACCGGTCAGCGTGGTGCGACCTGCGGTGGCGCCGATGAGGAAGCCCCGCGCCAGCTGGTCGGCCATCGCCCAGATCGAGTCGCCGGTGCGCTGGAAGCCGAACATCGAGTAGAAGATGTAGAACGGGATCATGTGCTCGCCGTGCGTGGAGTACGCCGAGCCCGCGGCCGTGGCCGAGGCCATCGCGCCCGCCTCGGAGATGCCCTCGTGGAGCATCTGGCCCTGCGCCGACTCCTTGTAGGAGAGCAGCATCTTGCGGTCCACGGGGTCGTACTGCTGGCCGCCGGGGTTGTAGACCTTGGCGCTCGGGAACATGGAGTCCATGCCGAACGTGCGGTACTCGTCGGGCGCGATCGGCACGATGCGCTCGCCGATCTCGGGGTTCTTCATCCAGTCGCGCAGGAGCCGGACGACGGCCATGGTGGTCGCGAACTTGTTCTTGCCCGAGCCCTGCTTCAGCTCGGAGTAGACCTCGTCGCCGGGCAGCTTGAGCGAGCTGGCGCGCAGGACGCGGCGCGGGACCGAGCCACCGAGCTGCTTGCGGCGCTCCATCATGTACTCGATCTCGGGGGAGTCCTTGCCGGGGTGGAAGAACGGCGCCCCGCCGGTCTTCTCGTAGGAGTCCTCGAGGTCGCGGTCGCTGATCGGCAGGTAGAGCCGGTCGCGGAACTTCTTGAGGTCCTCGGGGGTCAGCTTCTTCATCTGGTGGGTGGCGTTCTTGCCCTCGAGGGCGTCGATCGTCCAGCCCTTGATGGTGTGGGCCAGGATCACCGTCGGCTGGCCGACGTGCTTGGTCGCGGCATCGAACGCGGCGTACACCTTGCGGTAGTCGTGGCCACCGCGCGGCAGCTTCTCGATCTGCGAGTCGCTCATGTGCTCGACCATCTTGCGCAGGCGCGGGTCGACGCCGAAGAAGTCGTCGCGGACAAAGCCGCCGTCCTCGGTCGAGTAGGTCTGGAACTGGCCGTCGGGGGTGGTGTTCATCCGGTTGACGAGGACGCCGTCGACGTCCTTGGCGAGCAGGGCGTCCCACTCGCGGCCCCAGATGACCTTGACGACGTTCCAGCCGGCGCCACGGAAGTTGGCCTCGAGCTCCTGGATGATCTTGCCGTTGCCGGTCACCGGGCCGTCGAGCTGCTGGAGGTTGCAGTTGATGACCCAGGTGAGGTTGTCGAGCTCCTCGCGGGCCGCGACGCGGATGGCGCCCAGCGACTCCGGCTCGGCCATCTCGCCGTCGCCCATGAAGGCCCACACGTGCTGCTGCGAGGTGTCCTTGATCTTGCGGTTGTGCATGTAGCGGTTGAAGCGGGCCTGGTAGATCGAGTTGATGGCCGTGAGGCCCATCGAGACCGTGGGGAACTCCCAGAAGTCCGGCATGAGCCGGGGGTGGGGGTAGGACGGCAGGCCGGCGCCGGCACCGTGCTGGACCTCCTGGCGGAAGCGGTAGAGCTGCTCCTCGGTCAGGCGGCCCTCGAGGAAGGCGCGCGAGTAGATGCCCGGGGACCCGTGGCCCTGGATGTAGAGCTGGTCGCCTCCACCCTCGTGGTCCTTGCCGCGGAAGAAGTGGTTGAAGCCGACCTCGTACAGGCTGGCGGAGGACTGGTACGTCGCGATGTGGCCGGCGACCTCGAGGCCCTTGCGGTTGGCGCTGGAGACCATGACCGCGGCGTTCCAGCGGATGAAGGCCCGGATGCGGCGCTCGATGTCCTCGTCGCCGGGGAACCACGGCTCGCGCTCCGGGGGGATGGTGTTGATGTAGTCGGTGCTGCGCAGCGCCGGGACGCCGACCTGCTTCTCGCGGGCCCGCTCGAGCAGCCGCAGCATCACGTAGCGCGCACGCTCGCGACCCTTGTCGTCGAGCATCGCATCGAAGGAATCGAGCCACTCCAGGGTCTCGTCCGGGTCGATGTCGGGCAGCTGCGTGGGCAGCCCCTCGTGGATCACCGCGCGCGGCTGGGCGGCAGAGGAGGGGGTCTCGTTGGTCTTGGACTCATCACTCACCTGTGCATCGTGTCACGCACGGCCAGTCCACGAAATCTACCCATCAGTACGCCCTCAGGAGCGGACGAGGACGCCCGTTCAGCGGGACAGGGTTGCGACTCGGCGACAACTCCGATGGACTACCACCCACTTCCGCACTCAGGTGCGGACCACATGACGAACGGAGGCGTGGCGTGAGCTCGACGGTGGGTGGCGGAGCCGCCCCGGCAACAGGTGCCGCAGAGCGACTGGGCATCGGGCCCGGAATGGTCATCCAGGAACTCGGCTGGGACAACGACGTCGACGACGAGCTCAGGGTCTCGATCGAGGACACCATCGACGCAGACCTGGTCGACGGCGACTACGGCAACGTGGTCGACGCGGTCATCCTGTGGTGGCGCCGAGACGACGGCGACCTCGTGGACGGCCTGGTCGACGCCCTGACGGACCTCGTCGGCGGGGGAGCCATCTGGCTCCTGACGCCGAAGGTGGGACGACCCCAGAGCGTGGACGCGGCCGACGTCGCGGAGGCGGCCCCCATCGCGGGCCTCTCGCAGACGACGACGGCGGCGGTCAGCGCAGAGTGGCAGGCGAGCCGGCTGGTCGCGCCCAAGACACCCGCCTGACCCTCGGGCGGTCCGGCTGCCGCTCGGACCGCCACACACGCAAGGATCAACATTGGTCATCTCACTGCGCGCGCACGCCGCCACGGCGGTCACGACCCTGCGCGTGCTCGGCGGGGCCGGAGTCATCCGGCCCTACGGTCCGCGCACGCTGGTCGCGCTCGGTCGCACCATCGTGCGGTGGGGGACCGGTCCGGCGGGCGGCTTCGCGTCGCTGGCGGTCCGTGACCCCGACCGGGTCGGGCTGGTGGACGAGCTCGGCGAGCTGACCTTCGGGGAGATGCACCGCCGCAGCAACGCCCTGGCCCGGGGCCTGGCGGAGCTGGGGGTCGGTGAGGGCGACTCGGTCGCCATCATGTGCCGCAACCACCGCGGTTTCGTCGACGCGTCCGTCGCGGTGGCCAAGCTCGGCGCGGACCTGCTCTACCTCAACACCGCCTTCGCCGGCCCGCAGCTGGTGGACGTGCTGGAGCGTGAGCAGCCGGCCGTGGTCGTCCACGACGAGGAGTTCACCCGGCTGCTCTCCGCGGCGCACGTGGAGCAGCGACTCATCGCCTGGGCCGACTCGGACGCCGGGACGAGGATCGAGTCGCTGATCGAGAGCAACGACGAGTCCGACCTGGACCCGCCCGGGCGCCACGCCCGGATCGTGATCCTCACCAGCGGCACCACGGGCACCCCCAAGGGGGCGCCCCGCAACGAGGCCGGCATCGACGCGGCCGTCTCCATGCTGTCGCGGATGCCGCTGCGCCGCGGCTGGCGCACGCACATCGCGGCCCCGCTCTTCCACACCTGGGGCTTCGCCCACCTCGCCCTGGCCATGCTGCTGGGCTCGACGGTCGTCCTGCACCGGAAGTTCGATCCCGAGATCGCGCTGCGCACGGTCGAGGAGCACCGGTGCGAGTCGCTCGTCGTGATCCCGGTGATGCTCCAGCGGATCCTGGCGCTCGACGAGGAGGTGCTGTCGCGCTACTCGCTGCCCAGCCTGCGGGTCGTGGCCGCGTCGGGCTCCGCGCTCCCCGGCACCCTGGCCACCTCCTGGATGGACCACTTCGGGGACAACCTCTACAACATCTACGGCTCCACCGAGGTCGCCTACGCCTCGATCGCGACGCCCGAGGACCTGCGCGAGTCGCCCTCGTCGGCCGGCCACCCGCCGTACGGGACGATCGTGCGGATCTTCGACGCGGACGGTGACGAGGTCCCGCAGGGCACCTCGGGGCGCATCTTCGTCGGCAACACCCTGCTCTTCGAGGGCTACACCGGTGGGGGCAGCAAGGACATGATCGACGGGCTGATGGCCACCGGCGACGTCGGACGCTTCGGCGACGACGGGCGCCTGTACGTCGACGGGCGCGACGACGAGATGATCGTCTCCGGCGGGGAGAACGTCTTCCCCAAGGAGGTCGAGGACTGCCTCGTCGGCCACGACGCCGTAGCCGAGGCGGCGGCGGTCGGGGTGGACGACGACGACTACGGCATGCGGTTGAGGGCCTTCGTCGCCCGCAGGAGCGATGTCACCGAGGACGAGCTGAAGGAACACGTGAAGAACCACCTGGCCCGCTACAAGGTGCCGCGCGAGATCGTCTTCCTCGACGAGCTGCCGCGCAACGCCACGGGCAAGATCCTCAAGAAGGACCTGGCCCACTGGGACGAGGACACCGAGGAGGGGGAAGGATGACGGGCCTCACCCTGGGCGCCCCGGCCCCCGACTTCGCGCTGCGCGACCAGTTCGGCCAGGACGTCACCCTGAGCTCCTACCGCGGCGTCAAGGCCGTGCTGCTGCTGTTCTACCCGTTCGCCTTCTCGGGGGTCTGCACCGGCGAGATGTCGATGATCCGGGACCGGCTCGACGAGTTCATGACGTTCGACACCGAGGTGCTGGGCATCTCGTGCGACCCCGTCTACGCGCTGCGCTCCTTCGCCGACGCCGAGGGCCTCAACTTCCCGTTGCTGTCGGACTTCTGGCCGCACGGCGAGGTGTCGCGGGCCTTCGAGGTGTTCGACGAGGCCAAGGGTTCGCCGTACCGCTCGTCGTACGTCGTCGACCGCGACGGGGTGCTGCGGTGGGCCGTGCACAACGCCAACGCCGAGGGGCGCGACCTCGACCAGCACCTCGAGCAGCTCCGCGCGGCGGTCGGCTGAGGCTGGTCTAGACGGATCGGCGAAAATTTCGACCGATCTCCACGAAACCCACGACACCTTTGGGTGGTCCTCGTATTGTTCAATGTGTTGAACCGCTGGTGACCCGAGACGCCAGCGGTTCAACTCATTTCATAGGGTGGTCGGACACGCGTCGGTAGCTCAGCGGTAGAGCACTCGGTTTACACCCGAGCGGTCGGCGGTTCGAAACCGTCCCGACGCACCACTTTCCTCGCCCTTCCCCCTCCTCGTCCCGCACCGTGGCGTGCCACAGTGGCGGCAGTCACGACGAGGAGGAGTTGCCATGTTCGTCCCGTTCAGCGTCACGGACTTCATCGACCGCGCCCGCACCGTCTACGGCGAGCGCGTGGGCGTGGTCGACGAGCCGGACCAGCCGGCCCCGTCCCTCGGAGGTGTGACCTACGCCGAGCTCGACGTCCTGGCCCGCCGGCAGGCGGCCAGGCTCGACGAGCTCGGCCTCGAGGTCGGCGACCGCATCGCCGTCGTGTCGCACAACTCGGCCCGCCTGCTGGCGTCCTTCTTCGGCGTCGCCGGCTCCGGCCGGGTGCTGGTGCCGGTCAACTTCCGGCTCCGCCCAGACGAGGTGTCCTACATCGTCAAGCACTCCGGTGCCCGGGTGCTGTACGTCGACCCCGAGCTCGACGAGGAGCTCTCCGGCGTCACCGCCGAGCACCGCTTCGTGCTCGGCGACGACGCCGACCTGTTCGCCCCGGAGGGCGTCGAGCCCCGCGCCTGGGAGCCCGACGAGTCCGCGACCGCGTGCATCAACTACACCTCCGGGACCACCGCGCGCCCCAAGGGCGTGCAGATCACCCACCGCAACATCTGGGTCAACGCCGTCACCTTCGCCATGCACGCGGCGGTCACCGACCGCGACGTCTACCTCCACACGCTGCCGATGTTCCACGCCAACGGCTGGGGGATGCCGTTCGCGATGACCGGACTGGGTGTGCCGCAGGTCGTGCTGCGCAAGGTCGACGGGGCCGAGATCCTGCGCCGGGTCCGCGACCACGGCGTGACCGTGATGTGCGCGGCCCCCGCGGTCGCCGCGGCCGTGCTGGAGGCGGCGCAGACCTGGGAGGGCGAGATCCCCGGGCGGGACAGGGTCCGCATCATCATGGCCGGCGCCCCGCCGCCCACGAAGACGGTCGTGCGCGTGGAGGAGGAGCTGGGCTGGGAGTTCGTCCAGATCTACGGCCTCACCGAGACCKCGCCGCTGCTGACCTTCAACCGCACCCGGGCCGAGTGGGACGACCTGTCGGCCGAGGAGCGGGCGGGGCGACTGACACGCGCCGGCGCCCCGGCGCTCGGCGTACGCCTGCGGACCGACGAGAACGGCGAGGTGCTGGCGCGGTCCAACGTCGTCCTGGAGGGCTACTGGGAGCAGCCGGAGGAGTCGGCCCGCGCGCTCGACGGCGGCTGGTTCCACACCGGCGACGGCGGCGTCATCGGCGACGACGGCTACCTCACGATCAGCGACCGCAAGAAGGACGTGATCATCACCGGCGGGGAGAACGTCTCCTCGATCGAGGTCGAGGACGTGCTCTTCTCCCACCCGGCGGTCGCCGAGGTGGCCGTCATCGGGGTGCCGAGCGAGAAGTGGGGCGAGACCATCAAGGCCCTCGTCGTGCTCGCCGAGGGGTCGGACGTCACCGAGGCCGAGCTGATCGCCTGGTGCAAGGACAAGGCGGCCGGCTACAAGGCCCCGACGTCCATCGAGTTCCGCGAGGTGCTCGCCCGCACGGCCACCGGCAAGCTGCAGAAGTTCAAGCTGCGACAGCCCTACTGGGAGGGCCGGGACCGGCAGGTCAACTGACCGGGGCCACCGGCGAGGGCGCTAGCCTGCCCGCATGTCCGCCCCCACACTCGCCGAGGTCGTCGACCTGCTGCACGGCTGGTACCCGCCGGACACCGCCGACTCCTGGGACGCGGTGGGGCTGGCGGCCGGTGACCCCGCGGACGTCGTACGCCGGGTGCTCCTCGCCGTCGACCCCGCGCCGGAGGTGGCGCGGGAGGCCGTCGAGTGGGGCGCCGACCTGCTGGTGACCCATCACCCGCTCTTCCTGAGCGGTGTTCACGGTGTGGCCGCGACGACGCCCAAGGGACGCACGCTGCACACGCTGCTGACGGGCGGTTGCGCGCTGCTCAGCGCGCACACCAACGCCGACCAGGCGGTCGGCGGGGTCTCGGAGTCGCTCGCCCTGGCGCTGGGGCTGCGCGACCCGATCCCGATCATCCCGGCCCCCGGGAGCGCGGGCACCGGCACCGGCCGGGTCGGGTCCGTCGAGCCGACCACCCTGCGGGCCTTCGCCGAGCACGTCGCGTCGGTCCTGCCGACCACGGCCCACGGCGTCCGGGTGTCCGGCGACCCGGACCGGCCCGTACGACGGGTGGCGCTGTGCGGGGGAGCGGGTGACTTCCTGCTCGACCAGCTCGTGGCGACGGACGTCGACGTCTACCTGACGAGCGACCTGCGGCACCACCGTGCGGGGGAGTTCCGCGAGCACGACGGCCCGGCGCTGGTCGACGTGGCGCACTGGGCGGCCGAGTGGACGTGGCTGCCCGTGGTGCAGGCCCGGCTCGCGGACGTGATGGGCGATAGGGTCGAGGCTCGCGTCAGCACCCGGTGCACCGACCCCTGGACCTTCAGGGTCGACCGTCCCCCGGTCGAGCCCAGCACGACCCCGCAGAGCCCCACCCGAGGAGAGCGTTGAAAGCCGACCCGCAAGCCCAGTTGAAGCTGCTCGACCTCCAGAAGGTCGACGCGCGACTCGACCAGCTGCGCCACCAGCGGCGTGCGCTGCCCGAGATCGCCCGGATCGCGGAGCTGCAGACCGGGCGGGGCGACGTCGACGACCGGCTGCGCGACGCCCGGATCGTGGTCGACGACCTGAGCGCCGAGCAGCGCAAGGCCGACGCCGACGTGGAGCAGGTCAAGGCCCGCCGCGTCCGCGACCGCGAGCGGATGGACTCGGGCGCCATCACCAGCCCCAAGGACCTCGAGCGGATGCAGCACGAGCTGACCTCCCTGGACCGCCGGGTCAGCACGCTGGAGGACGCCGAGCTCGAGATCATGGAGAAGCTCGAGGAGGCGCAGGCCACCCACGACCGGCTCGCCGCCCAGCTCGCCGAGACCGACGCCCAGGTCGTCGAG